>JAODNL010000622.1 GCA_025465405.1 Pseudonocardiales bacterium
AGGACCATCGCGGGTGACTATGTCGCCGACCGCCAGGCGCGTCGAATACCAGTGACACGGCACCGCTGTCGGCGGTCACTTATAACGTTGGTGTACGAGGAACTCAACGCCGAGGAGCGTCATGACCACCCTGACCGAACGCCCAAAAACCGCGTTACTCGTCATCGACGTCCAGAACGACGTCATGACCGGCGTGCACAACCGTGACGGTGTCATCGCCAACATCGCCGTCCTGGTGCACAAGGCCCGAGCCGAGAACGTGCCCGTCGTGTGGGTGCAGCACTCCTCCGACAACATGCCCAAAGGCAGCGACGGCTGGCTTTACGTTTCCGAGCTCACTCAGGAAGAGTCGGAGCCGGTAGTTCACAAGCGCTACCCCGACTCCTTCGAGAACACCGAGCTCGAGGCCGTGCTAGCTGAGCGCAAGGTGGGACGCCTGATCGTCAGCGGGGCACAGACCGACGAATGCATCCGGTCCACACTTCACGGTGCGATCGTCCGAGGCTACGACGCGACGCTCGTCGCCGATGCCCACACGACCGAAGACCTCAGCCAGTGGGGCGCACCCCCACCCGACAAGGTCGTCGACCACACCAACCTCTACTGGCAGCACCACACCGCTCCCGGACGGCACGCCGGGACGGTGAGCACCGAATCCGTCACCTTCGGCTGAGACTCATCGAGGCAGCAAAACGTGGCAACCTTCGGCACTTGCTCGACCGCGGCTCGGTCAGGCATGACCCGAAGTTCACGATCTGTCTGCGGTCTCGCCGAACGAGCTTCGCCGCCAGGGGTCCGGGAGGACTCGCCCATTGGCGGCGCCGTGAAGGCGGTCGGGATCGGTGACGAACTGCGGACCGCTGACGTTCTCGTCGTAGTAGCGGTGGAACACCGGCGTCAGGGAACCGGAGATGGGTGGGACGATCCAACTCCAGTCCGCGGGGCAGTTGCGCCCGGCTCTCTCTTCTCTGGCCAGGTGTTGAAGGAAGCGCTGCGATTCGGTGTGGTGGTCGGCGATGCTCACTTCGGCCGCGTTGAATGAATGCAGCACGGCCCGGTTGATCTCGACGACGGCGCGATCGCGCCACAGCGTCTGTTCGCCGGACGTGTCGAGTCCGATGAGCTCGGCGACAACCAAGCTGAGGTCGTAACGGTCGTGGTCGACAAGGTTGCGTGCGCCGATTTCGGTACCCATGTACCAGCCGTTGAACGGGGCGGCGGGGTAGGAGATGCCGCCGATGCGCAGCGTCATGTTGCTGATCGCGGGCACTGCATGCCACTTCAGGCCCAGATCGGCGAACCACGGGAAATCCGGGTGCGACAGCGGCACTTCGAGGACATCCTCCGCGGCGAGGGGATACACGGTAGGGCGCTGTTCGCCCGACTCGATCACCAGGGGCAGCACGTCGAAGGCGGTGGGCTCAGGGGGTGGCTGCCACCCCATGGCGCGCACCGACTCCGTGAGCTCGAGGTATTTCGGGTCGCCGAGCACGCTGCCGTCACGCTGCGGGTATCCGGCATAGCGGATGAGCTGCTCGTTCCAAATCCGAGGTCCGGGACGTCCGGGCTCGTCGGGCGCGAAGATGCTGACGACGGGTCGGATCTTGCCGCCGTTGGCCGCTATCCGTAGGTGCTTGCGGCATTGTCTGGCGACGGCGTCCGCGTCTCGCGTATCGCGTAGATCGCGGATATGCAGGCTATTCCAATACAACCGGCCGATGCAGCGCGCACTGTTGCGCCACGCCACGCGGGCGCCCCATGCAAGTTCCGCGGCGGTGTGGTGGTAGGTGCCGGTATCGGCGATGGAGATGGCAACTTGTGCCTTTCGGGCCAGGCGGTCGCCCGCGTCGGGATTCTCCGAGTGGAACTGCTCGACGAAATCGACCGCCTCGTAAAGATCGATCTCCTGCAAGTCGTGCAAGCGAGGAGCCGTTGGGCCGGCGGGAGTTCGGTGCGTGACGGGGCAGCCTTCGGACGAGGCTGAGAGCATGGGAATACCAACCATTTGTGGAGTCGTCTACTAATGGGCAGCGGTCATGATCGAGCGGGAACGCACGCGCTCTAGCTCGCCATCTCGAAGCGGTCGAAGTGGATCTTGTCTCGTGGCACGCCGCAGTCGGCCAGCTCGGAAACGGTTGTGGCGATCATCGAATCCGGCCCGGCGACCAGTACGTCGACTCCGAGCGTCGCCCAATCCCGCAGTCGCGGTACCAGATCTTCGACCCGGCCGTGATACCCGTCGGACGTCGGGTCATCGGAGAGCACAGCGTGAACCTCGGCGTTGAGCCAATACCCGCCGGCGTGGATCAACTTGGACATCCGCTCGACAGAGTAGATGTCCTCGCGGGTACGGCTGCCGACGAAGGTGTAGAGGCGCGGTGGCTGTGGCCAGCCCAGGACGGACTCCACGACAGCGGTGATCGGCGCGGCTCCCGTGCCCGCCGCGACGCACAACAGACCTTCGGGAGCGGTTCCCGGTTCGACGACCAAGTCGTTGCCACGCGGCGGTCCGAGCGTGAGGCGATCGCCGACATGCGTATGTGCGACGAGGGCCGCGGAGACACCGGACGCACCGATGGCGCGCACTTGGATGTCGAATGCGTTGTCGTGCCGAGGCGCGCTGGCAATTGACATCGACCGCCACTCCCGGCGGTGTGCGGGTAGCTCCAGGGTCAAATATTGACCCGCCTTATAGGGATAGGGAGCGTCGGGCTGAATCCGCAGGACCGCGAAGTCGGCCGACAAGCGCTGGTGATCCACTATTTGTGCACCCCAGGAGGCGGGCTCCGACGAGTGCCGCATGGCTCCGTCGATCATTGTCGAGGCGAGCCTCGTGTAACTGCCGACGATGGCCGCCTCGTGCGCATCCGTCCACTTGTCGCCGGCGAGTCGCTTCCAGGCGCTCACCATCGCAGCACCGGCGACTTCGTAATGGCGCGGCTCGACGTTGAACTTGCGGTGGTCGTCACCGAGTTGCTCGAGATGTGCGGTCAGCCCGGCCGGATTGTCATCGACGATCCATTGCACCACCGCGCGGCCGAACTCCTGACGCTGCCGAGTCATGCTGGACGGGAACATCATCGGAGCCTCCTTCACCCGGAAGAACAGTTCCGCATAGAAGTCGGCCACCAACCGGTCGGCCCGATCACTGACGAACGAAAAGGCTTCCCTGACAAGCGCAGGGTCGAAGTCGGTCTGGCCCACTGGGAACAGCGGCTCCGGTGGCGGCGGTGGTGCTTGCGCCACATAGAACTCAGGCAGGTCGAGTGGTGGTATGCGCCGCTCGACGTTGCCCACGACCAACTCGCCGGGAGCCGCGATTGGCGGTGCCGCCGGCCGGCCGCCACCATCAGCAGGGACCGGGGATGGCCTGGCGCCCACGTCCGGCCGATGCGGCGGCACGTCGCCGACCGGTGGGCTTGTGAAAGAGCCGGTCCAGCCCGATTGATCATCCGGTGCCACACGCTGGGCGGCGGGATCCACGGGGGATGCTCGATGACGTTCCTCGCTGCCCATCAGCCAGCGCCTCAGCACGCTGCGCACGCCCACCGGTGACCTCCAATTGCCTGACATCGTGGGCAGCGCCTCGCGGGCCCATATCACAGGTGGCGCCCCCGGCATGGTGCGCCACACGTACCGACGCGAGAAGTTTACAGACCAATCACAAGCAGGTGAAGGACGCAGCCGTCGACGACCTCAGTCATGATCGCTCGCGCCACCGCGTACAGCAGTGCCTTTGTCCCGTTTAGGGGTGTCACACGTCCGTCACACTTGCGCGCGCACACTGGTGATGTCGAGATTCGAACGTCGACGCAGGGAGATGATGATGAGCCTGACACCGAGCCGCCCACAGCGAATCGCGATGGTGGCGCACGACAACAAGAAGGCCGAGTTACTGAACTGGGCGGATTTCAACCGGTTGACCCTGAGCAAGCATGAGCTGTGTGCGACCGGGACGACCGGTTCGATGCTCGAGTACGAGCTGGGAATGCACGTCACGCGCTTCCTCAGTGGTCCCGTAGGTGGTGACCAGCAGATCGGAGCCAAGATCGCCGAAGGGAAGATCGACGTGCTCGTGTTCTTCTGGGATCCGCTCGAGCCCCAACCGCATGACCCCGACGTGCGGGCACTGCTGCGGCTGGCGGTGGTGTGGAACATTCCGGTCGCCACGAATGTCGCCACGGCCGACTACCTGATCTCTTCGCCGCTGTTCGACAGCGACTACCGGCCGCAACGGCCCGATATCACTCAGCGCGACCATGCTGAGGTCGCCGCCTAGCGCCAGCAATCCCGACGGCGGCGCCGCGTTCACGACAGCACCCGGCGTCGGCGTGACCGAGCGGCGCAATGGACCTCTCGGTAGGAATCAAGCAGATACTCGACCCGGACGGCATCGTGAATCCGGGGCCGATCCTCCCATGACGCGAGAGGACGACGGGTGTCTGAGCGCACCAAGATAGGAACTCTGCAGGTCGCCACCTGCCTCTACGACTTCATCGAGCACGAAGCGCTGGTCGGTTCAGGCGTCGACCCGGCTGCGTTCTGGTCGCGATTCGAGCAGATGGTCACGGATCTCACGCCGACGAACCGCGAGCTGCTGATCGAACGTGACCGCCTGCAGGTCCGGATCGACGAGTGGCATCGCACTACGGCCGGCCGCGCTCACGACGCGCGGGAGTATCGCGACTTCCTGACTGAGATCGGTTACCTGCTGCCCGAGCCTGACGACTTCGCGATATCGACGACTGGAGTGGATCGCGAGCTCAGCTCGGTATGTGGCCCGCAACTTGTCGTGCCGGTGCGCAATGCCCGATTCGCCCTCAACGCGGCCAACGCGCGGTGGGGTTCGTTGTACGACGCGCTGTACGGCACCGACGCGATTGCCGATGCCGAGGCGCGGCGAGGCGGCTATGACGCGGCACGGGGTGCGAGGGTGATCGACTACGCCAAGTCGTTCCTCGACGAGGTCGTACCGTTCTCGGGAGCGAATCACGCGCAGGTGCAGGAGTACCGCGTCGAGGGCGCGGATCTCGTGGCCGCCGTGGCAACCGGAGAGACCATGGGGCTCGTCGATCCCGACAAATTCCGCGGATTCACCGGCTCGCCGGACTCACCGCTCAGTGTCGTGCTCGTCAATCATGGTCTGCACATCGAGCTGCACATCGATCGCAGCGCTGCGATCGGCCGGTCGGATCCAGCCGGCCTGCAGGACGTCGTACTCGAAGCGGCAGTGACCACGATTGTCGACCTCGAGGATTCGATCTCGGCGGTTGACGCGGCCGACAAGGTCGAGGCGTACCGAAACTGGCTTGCGCTCAATCGCGGCGATCTGAGCGAGGAGGTCACGAAGGACGGCGTGAGCTTCGTCCGCACCCTCAACGCCGACCGCAGCATTGTGGCCCGCGGCGGCGAGGAGCTGGTCCTTCCCGGGCGCGCGCTACTGCTGGTTCGCAACGTCGGGCACCTGATGACGACGGATGCCGTGCTGGACGGCAACGGAGACGAGATCTACGAGGGGATTCTGGACGCCGTCGTCACGACTCTGGGCGCGTTGCCCGGGCTGTGGGAATCGGCGCCGCGACGCAACGGTCGAGCCGGTTCGGTGTACATCGTCAAGCCGAAGATGCACGGTCCGGCGGAGGTCGCCTTCACCGCCGAGCTCTTCCGCCGGGTCGAGCAGCTGCTCGGCCTGGCGCCGAATACCGTCAAACTGGGCGTGATGGACGAGGAGCGCCGGACCAGCGTCAACCTGAAGGCGTGCATACGGGAGGCCCGCGATCGGATCGTCTTCATCAACACCGGCTTCCTCGACCGGTCGGGCGACGAGATCCACACGTCGTTCGAAGCCGGCCCCATGGTTCGCAAGTCGGACATGAAGGCCCAGCCCTGGATCACAGCCTACGAAGACCACAACGTCGACGTCGGGCTGGCAACCGGCTTCAGTGGACGCGCGCAGATCGGCAAGGGCATGTGGGCGATGCCAGATCTGATGGCCGCGATGATCGAGCAGAAGATCGCGCATCCGCTGGCTGGCGCATCGACGGCGTGGGTACCGTCGCCGACCGCGGCGACCCTGCACGCGATGCACTATCACCGGGTTGACGTCGACGCGCGGCAGGCCGCGCTGCGTGGGACCCCTCGCGCCACCGTCGAGGACATCCTGCGCATCCCGACGGCGGATCCGGCGGCGTGGACCGACCTCGCCCGCAGCGAGGAGCTCGACAACAACGCCCAGTCGATCCTCGGCTACGTCGTCAGGTGGGTCGACCAGGGAATCGGATGTTCGAAGGTGCCTGATATCCATGACGTCGCGCTGATGGAGGATCGCGCGACGCTGCGCATCTCGAGCCAGCTGCTCGCGAACTGGTTACGTCACGGCGTACTTCAGCCGGACGCCGTTCGTGAGAGCTTCGAGCGGATGGCCCGCGTCGTCGATACTCAGAACGCCGCGGATGCCGACTACACGCCGATGTCGGCCGACTATGCCGGCAGCCATGCCTTTCAGGCTGCGCTCGAGCTCGTATACGCCGGCGCGTCGCAACCTAACGGCTACACGGAACCGATTCTGCACAAGTGGCGCAGAAGAGCTAAGGCAGCGCGCGGGTAGCGGACATCGTTCCCGCCCCCGCGGTACCCAGCGAAATCGGATCTTGCCCGAAGAACCAATTGACGTTAGGTTAATGTGCGTGAAGGTCTTCCCGCAGCGAAGGCTTTCGCGCGCCTGCTTGCCGTTGCCACCGGGGTGCCTGTGAGCGGGGCAGGAAGCAGCGTGTTCGGCACCTTGATCACAAAGCTCATACCGGTAGAACCGTGTGGAGAGGGCCGCTTTCAGGGCGGACGGCCGGTGGACTCCTTCAGCCGTGTGTATGGCGGCGAAATCGCCGCACAGGGACTGAATGCTGCCGGGCACACTGTCAGTGCGGACCGGCAGGTGCACTCACTACACGTGAGCTATCTGCGCGGGGGCGCACCGAAGCACCCAATCGTCTACGCCGTTGAAAGTCTTCGAGACTCACCCGAGTTCAGCACCCGTCTCGTCACGGCCTCTCAGAACGACCGACTGATTGCCACCATGACGGCGTCGTTTCAGGTTCCGCGACCCGGCCTGGAGCACGGTCTTACTGCCGCGTCCGACGCGCTGGTCGTGGCGCCGGAGTCGTTGACGACACGGCAGGAGCGGATTCTCGCGAGGTTCGGCGAGGACGCGCCCGAAGGTGCGGCAATGCCCTGGCCGATCGACATCCGCTACATCGATCACGATCCTTGGTTGCGCCCAGCACTGCCTACGGGCGTGCCGGCGAACCGCATGTGGCTGCGCGGCGACGGGAGGCTCAGCGACGATCCCCTGATGCATGCCTGCGTGCTCGCCTACGCGAGCGACCTCACGATGTTCGAACCAGTCATCTATCCGCACAGCGGGCCGCCGTATTACCTGACCTGGGAAAAGGTGCACCATGGCGGCGTTCGCGGCGCGAGCCTTGATCACTCGATCTGGTTCCACCGACCGTTTCGGGCAGATGAGTGGTTGCTGCACGAACAGGACTCGCCCGTCGCGCATGGAGCTCGTGGCTTGGCGACCGGGCGGTTCTTCGCGGCCGACGGAGTGCTCGTCGCATCGGTGGCTCAAGAGATCGTGATGTTCGTGGACCAGCCTTGACCGCGACCGTCAGCTTCGACAATGCCGTTGAGGACACCGTTGACAGCCTTCGAAAGGCCTGAAAGGCTTCGGCCGACCTTAACCGAGCAACGCTAGGTAACGGTGCCGAGCAGACCGTGGAAGGCATCCTGATGACCGCATCCCTTCCCGTCGACGACGTCCTGGCGCTGCTTGCCCTGCAGGCCGAATATGCCGACGGTGCCGACAGCTTCTCCGGCGTCACCTATGCCCAGGTGTTCACCGACGACGCCATCCTGGACCCGTCCGGCACCGGTGTCCCGGCCGTCGTCGGTCGGACGGCGATCGCCAAGCTGATGGACGATTCGTTCGCGCAGCAGACCCACAACTGTCACATGACGACCAACCAGCGGGTGCTCTCGGTGGACGGCGACCGAGCCACCGGCCGCTGCTACTTCTTCCAGCGGAGCATCCTGCGCAACGGTGGCCGCACTGAATTCTCCGGCCGCTACGAGGACGAGTATCTGCGCACGGCGGACGGCTGGAAGATCTCCAAACGGGTGCTGATCGAGTTGCTGCCGACCGTGCTCGAGGGCTACGACGTGCCGGACGGATCGTGAGCGACACGCAACCTGCCGGCCGGCTCCGCGACGAGGCGGTGACGGCTGCCGGAGTTGGATGCTCAGGCGGCGGCGAGTCCGGGCAGGACGTCAGCCAATAGCACGTCCAGTGTTCGCCTGGCAGTGATGTCGTCGTGACCGAGCACGATCGACAGGTCGCCCACGCCGAGGGTTCGGTAGGAGGTGAGGCCCTCGAGTAACTGTTCTGCCGAACCGGTGAGGACGTGGCGTTCGACCTCTTCGCCGTCCGGGACCGCTGTTCCGGCTTCGAGGTAGATCCGGTGTCCCAGCAGACCGCCACCGAGGTCGGCCCATTGCTGCGCGATCGGTGCGAGCTCCGCGGGTGTGGCCCGTGATGCCTGGAAGGGCAGGCCGAGCCTCGCCGCCAACCGCATCGTCGCGGCCTCGCCGGCCAACCAGACCGGTGGGCCTCCAGGTGTGTGTGGCTCCGGCGAGAGTCGCTCGCCGGCAAGCTCCGCTTGAAGTTGCGCCAGGCGCCGGCGGAACTCGGTGCCGCGGGCGGTGGGCTCGATGCCGCGATATTCCAGCTCGTCGGCCCAGAAGCCCGCGGCCACCGCGAGCACGAAGTTGCCGGCCGTCAGCTGGTCGAGGGTGGCTGCCTGCCGGACCAACCAGTCGATGTCGCGCACGGGTAGCACCGCGGCGGTAATGCCGATCCGCACGCCGGGATGGCGCCCAGCCAGCCAGGCCAGCTCGACGAAGGACTCCATTCCGCCCTGCCATCCGGCGAAGTCCGGCCGCCGGAACAGCCCATCGCCGAGCCACAGAGTGTCGATGCCGCCCGCGACCGCCGCCTGAGTCAGTCCGAGGGTGGCGGCGCGATCCGAGCCGTACGGCGAGACCCCGATGCGCATGATCAGACCCTAACGATCGCGTCGGACGCCACGCGGGGGGCTCCAGGGAGACGGCCAGGACCAACTACGATGGCCAGCATCGCCGCAACGACGTCGATGACTTGGCTGGCGATCTCACGCTCGGAGCAATCTGTTGCTGTGTCGGTCCCAATCACGCGAGCCATTCCTACGCTTGTTCGCGCGAACACCACCACGTTGTCCGTCCGCCGACCAAGCCTCGCTTCATCGCGGCGCCGCATCGCGGACAGTGGGCGTCGGGCTTGCGAAAGGCAATGATCGACAGCGTGTGCACGCCGCCTTCGTCGATTGCGGACCCGACCGCGCGGCGCACGCCGCGGAGCAATCGATCGATCTCCGACCGGGACAGACTGCGACTCGGTCGAGCTGGGTTGATCTTGGCCAGCCACAGCGCTTGATCGGCCAGCAGATTACCGATGCCGGCGATCGCCTGCTGATCGAGTAGTCGCGCCTTCACCGGCGCGGTGCCGCGGGAGATCATCGCCCGGAACTGGGCCGGGGTGATCTCGCACGCATCTGGTCCGAGCAGCTCGACCGGCGGATCCAGGCGAACTCGGCCGAGCCGGCGAGGGTC
>JAODNL010000643.1 GCA_025465405.1 Pseudonocardiales bacterium
CCGTCGTCGATGACGCCGCTGGCGGGCACCGCGAGCTTGGGGAGTTCTGCGTTCATGGTCGACGGCCGGGTCCCACAGCGGCCCGAGATCTCGATCGTTTTCCAGAACGCTCGCGCCGCACTCAATCCGACGATGCGGATCGGCAAGCAGCTGGAGCGGCTGCTGAAGGCGCTCGGTGCGCGTCGCGGCGCGGGCATGACGGCAGAGGCCGAGCGACTACTCAGGGAAGTCGGGATCGACGACGCCGAGCGGGTACGCAAGGCGTATCCGCACCACCTGTCCGGCGGCATGAACCAGCGCGTGATGATCGCGATGGCGCTGGCGATGAAGCCCGCGGTGCTCATCGCGGACGAGCCGACGACGGGGCTAGACGTCACGGTTCAGGCGCAGATCCTGCAGCTGCTCCGGACGACGACGGCCGACTCCGACCGCGGCGTCCTGCTGATCACCCACGACCTCGGCGTCGTTGCCCAGATGTGCTCGCGAGTGGTCGTCATGCACAGCGGCAAGATCGTCGAATCAGGGCCGGTCGATGACATCTTCCACAACGCGCGCGAGCCGTACACCCGCGAACTCATCGCCTCGGCGACCTCCGGTGCGCCGGTGCTGTTGGAGGCGGACCGATGAGGACCCTCACCCTGACGGACGTCACCATGACCTACCCGGGTCGGACCAAGGTCCGTGCAGTCCGGGGCGTGTCACTGTCGGTGAGCGAGGGTGAGACCGTCGCGATCGTAGGCGAGTCGGGCAGCGGCAAGTCCTCCACGGCGCGGGTGGTCGCCGGCCTGCAGAAGGCCACGAGCGGCTCGGTCGAGTGGACGGGGCAGGCCGCCTCCACGTCGCATCCGATGGGGATCACCACCGGAGTGGCCGCCCCGGGTGTGCCGCGCGTGCAGATGGTCTTCCAGCATCCCGATCAGTCCCTCGACCCGATGTGGCAGGTGAAGAAGTCGCTGGCCGAACCGCTGGTCCGGCTCGGAGTGCGCTCGAAGGACACGATCCGCCAGCTCAGCACGACCCTGCTAGAGCGAGTCGGCCTCCCCGCGGAGTTTCTCGACCGGCATCCGCGTGAACTCTCGGGCGGCCAGGCGCAGCGAGTCGCGATCGCACGGGCCCTGATCGCGTCGCCGCACATCGTGGTTCTCGACGAGCCGACGGCCAGCCTCGACCAGACCGTGCGGTCGCGGCTGCTCGTCACGCTCGGCGAACTCCAGGCCGAGACGGGCGTCGGCTATCTGATGATCAGCCATGACATGTCCAGCGTGCGCCGTCTCGCCTCGCGGGTGTTGGTGATGTACCGCGGCCGGGTCGTCGAGGAAGGACGCACCGAAGAAGTGCTGGCAACCCCGATTCATCCGTACACGCAGGCGCTGATCGACGCGGTGCCGCCGATCGACCCGCGCGTGGCATGGCATCCGAAGGTGTGGCTCGCTGCCGCCGACACGCCGGACGATGTATCCGACCCGCAATGTCCCGCCGGCTCCTCGTGCGACGAACACCGGCCCGGCCTGAACGAGGTGGCCACCGGGCACTGGGTGGCCTGCACGACACGGGAGGCCCCGTGAAGCCAACGGCTGCCGACCTGACTCGGGCCTTCACGTGGGATCTGGTGGCGCTTCGGCGCCGCCTGCACCAAGTGCCGGAGGTGGGGCTGCACCTACCCGAGACCTAGCAGATCCTGCTCGACGAGCTGGCCGGACTGCCCGTCGAGGTCGTCACCGGCTCGTCCCTGTCGTCGGTGGCTGTCGTGATCAAGGGCGGCGAGCCGGGGCCCGCGGTCCTGCTGCGGTCGGACATGGACGCGCTGCTGGTCGAGGAGAAGGCCGAGCTCACGTTCGCCTCGACCAACGGGGCAATGCACGCGTGCGGGCACGATCTGCACATGGCCGCGCTCGTCGGCGCGGTTCGGCTGCTGTGCAACCGCAGCGCCGACGTCAGCGGAACAGTCGTCGCGGTGTTCCAGCCCGGCGAAGAAGGCTACGGCGGGGCGAAGGCAATGATCGCCGAAGGCGCACTCGACCTCGCCGGCGACAAACCCGTCGCGTCCTACGGTCTCCACGTCTTCTCGTTCCTGCCCTCGGGTGAGTTCGCGTGCCGGCCCGGGGTCGTCATGGCGGCGACGATCAACTTCGACCTGGAGCTCCTCGGTACTGGTGGGCACGCCGCCCGCCCCTACGCCGCACATAACCCGATCATCACGGGAACCCTTATCGTGCAGGCGATCCAGAGTTACGTGTCGCAGAAGACGAAGCCGAACGACCCGATCGTGGCGACCGTCGGCGCGTTCGTCGGTGGCACGGCCGCCAATGTCATCCCTGATCGAGCCATACTGAGAATCAGCCTGCGCGCGCTCACCGCGGACCGGGTGATGCGGGTGTACACCGAACTGGCCGCGCTCGCCGAGGCGATTGCGGAAGCGTACGGATTGGGCACAGTCGTCGAGGCGGGTCCGTTGATGACGCCGACGGTCTCGACGGCACAGGACAGCGACCTCGTGCGGGACGTTGTCGTCTCGAGCTTCGGCGCCGACCGCTACCGCGAACTCGTGCTTCCCGAGATGATCGCAGAGGACTTCTCGCAGTTCCTCGAGGTGACCGGCGGCGCGTTCGTCTTCCTCGGAGCGGCCGTGCGGGGAACCGATGTCGGCGACCTCGCCCCCAACCATTCGCCCATGGCCCGCTTCGACGACGGCATCCTCTACGACGCGGCGCAGTTTCTCGCCGAGCTCGTCTGCCGTCGGTTAAGGTTCGAATCGGACAGCCGGGATCTCACGTCGGCGAGCGTCAATTGACAGCCGTGTGCGTCGATGGACACACATATCCGGGAGGGTATTTCCCTGAACGCCAACTCTCTCCACGCAGACTCGAAGGCCTCCGAGATGCTTCCAGCGATCGTCTCGATCCTGCGCGAGAGAGGCCCCCAAGGCTTCTTCCTGGGCACCATCGCGGAAGAGATGGGGACGTCCAGTCGAATGCTGATCTACCACTTCGGGAGCAGGGACGAACTGCTCGGCCGAGCCATGCGAGTCGTGCGCGAAGAGACGATCCAGTACCTCAACGACCCGCCTCCGTCCACGCTCCTCGAAGCGGTGGACAAGTGGTGGGACTACTACATGGTCAACCTCTCGGACATGCAGCTGTTCTTCCATCTGGCGTCGCGGCGCTTCGAGGAGCCGGGCCGGTTCACCGAGTTCGCGAGCAACGCGGTCGACAGCTGGGTCGAGTACTTCGCGAGCAGCATCGAGGCGGAGGGGCGCAGCCCCGAGTTCGCCCGCGTCCTCGGCCGGCTCACGATCGCGGCGATGCGCGGTCTGACCGTCGATTTCTTGATCACGGGCGACAAGGACCATGTCGATTCGTCATTGGACGCGTTCCGCTCACTGCTCGTGGCCGAAATGACGAAGGGCCGCAAGCGCTAGCACGTCCTCCCGCGACCAGATCATGCCGCGGTCGATTCGCATCCCCTAACAGGAAGGGCTAGTTCGATGACGCTCGAAGAAGACAAGGCCGCAGTGCTCAAGCTCCACAAAGACTGGTGGGAGGCCAATCACCAACTGACCATCCCCCTCATGCAGTCGGTGTATCCGTCCGGTGACTCGTACCTGATGTTCAACGCGAACGGCCACCCGTACTTCGGCATCGACGAGAAGACCACGCTCTGGGAGTGGTACCAGGGCCAGATCGACGTCGTCGCGTTTCCCGACGTACAGATCATGCGGCTCAGCATCTCTGGCGACATGGCGTGGATCGGCGCGGAGGTCGTCTTTCCGATGGTGGCCGTCGGCGAGGCGGGAACCGGCTCCGACACGTGGGAGATGAAAACGGATCCGACGGAGAATCGCCTCCGCGCGACCGAGATCTACCAGCGCGACGATGGTGACGGGAACCCGATCTGGAAGATGTGGCACTTCCACGCCTCGCCCCTTCCGGCGGCGGACGAGCCACGTCCGGCATTCGGCGACACCGGTGCCGCGCGCGGGCTGGGCGGAGGTCCCGGCATCACACCGCTACGGGTGACCGGCAATGGTGTGCGCGCCTGAGCGGTCTGTCCTGCGCCACGGGCGCGGTCACCGCCGGCTCACTCACGCGATCTTTTCCCGCGCGTCTGACCCGCGGCCTTTCCCCGCGTGGGACCGAAAACCTGCCCGAAATCGGTTCCCAGCGGGGAAAAGCTCGGACAGACCGGTTCCCAGCGGGGAAAGGGCCACAACCCGGCGCCGAGCGGGGAGGAGCGCGCACACCGGCAAGCACGAGGGCCCCGAGGCGATCGCCTCGGGGCCCTCGTGACCAGACAGTCCTACCTTGTGCAGACGCGCCGCAGTACGGCCGCGCGTCTGCACAAGATCCACCTGAGGTTGGCGACCAGCGGAGGTAGCGCGGCTCAGGTGTCGGCGCGGGCGTCACTGACTATGCGCAGCGCGTCGATGGCACGACGAATCTGCGCAGCCATCGTTCCGGCGTTGCTTCGGCGGTTGGGCAGAGGCAGAACCGTGGTTAGCAGCACCTTTGTCTGAGCCACGCCGCGGACCGACACCGGACCGTCGGCGAGCAACCGGCCGCGCAACTCCTCGATGTCGGCCGCCGCGCTGAGAAGAGCGGCGCGATCCAGCGGCGAACCGCCGACCGCGGCAACCGATGGCGCCATCGCACGAGCAACCGTCTGCTGCAGACCACGTGCCAGCGCGACGCGCGTGCGAGTGCTCGTCAACGCCCGCGCACGCAACGCCGATCCGATGGTGGCATCCGGCGGCCCGCCACCGGCAAGGTCAAGATCGATCCGGTCAGCACGCAATCGGGACGTGATGTGATCGACGATCCGCGGGTGGACGGCAACAACTGATCCATCGCTGCCATCGAGCAACAACATGTCGCGCTCCTCCGAACCGGAATCTGCCAGGACCCCAGGATGCCGACGCGAGCAGCTCCGTCGCATCGGGAGAATTGCGTATTCCCGATGCGATCGCACGGCCTAGGCGGCCGTTCCCCGGCGGGTGAACCGGTCCAGGCCCGCACCAGGGCACCGACACGTGACACGGCAGCCCGATTCGTCGTGTGGCCGGAAGACCTTGTGGAGCTGACTGCTACACCTTGCGCGCGATGGTCAGCCCGTCGAACGCCGTCAGCACCACGACCTCGACGCGATCGTCGGCAGCAACCTTGTCATTGAACGCGCGAAGGGCGACCGCATTCACATTGGTGACGGTCTCGTCGACGATCTCTCCGCTCCACAGGACGTTGTCGGCGAGCAGGACGCCGCCTGCGCGCACGCGAGGGACCAGCTCGTCCCAGTAGGCGGTGTAGCCAGGCTTGTCGGCGTCGATGAACACGAGATCGATGGTCGCCTCGGGTGGCAACCCACGCAACGTCTGCAGCGCCGGAGCGACGCGCAATTCGATGCGATCACTCAGTCCCGCGCGTTCCCACGCACGCACGGCGATGGCCGTCCACTCCTCGCTGACGTCGCAGCACAACAGAGACCCGCCCTCGGCCAGTCCGCGCGCGATACAGAGGCTGGAGTAGCCCGTGAACGTACCCACCTCCACGGCCCGACGAGCCCCCACGAGGTGAGCCATCATGGTCAGCAGCTGGCCCTCGTCATCGCCGATCTGCATCCCGGCCGCGCTGCCGAGCTCTTGGGTTTCCGCGCGCAACTGGCGAACGACGTCATCGGGTCGCCAGGTGCCGTGGTCGACGGCGTAGTCGCGGACGCGGTCGGTGACCGTGAAGTTACGCATCCGCCAAGGCTAGTGCGGCTAAGTGCCGTACCCGCAAGTAGCCATGCAGCAGACTGCCCGCGCATACCGCCGAGCGCGCGTCATGGTCAGTTGTCGGGCTCGAGCAGCCGGGTGAGCAGCCGGACGAACTCGGTGCGATCGGCGGCCGGCAGCGGGGCCAGCAATTTCTCCTGGATGCCGGCCAGCACCTTGTCCAGCTTGCGGAGTTGTCTGGTGCCGGCCGGTGTGATGGAAATGATGTTGCGGCGCCGGTCATCCGGGTCGGGGACGCGCTCGATGAAGCCGGGGCCGGCGAGCTCGTTGAGGGACGCCACCACGTCGCTGCGGTCGATGCCGGTGCCTCGGCCGAGAGCGGCCTGGCTGGCCGGCCCGAACTCCTCCAGCGCGCCGAGTAGCCGGTAGTGGTAACCGCGCGAACCGGCGGCGGCGAACCCATCGCTGAGCAGCCGGTGCGCGTGCGCATAGGCCCGGCTGATCAGCCAGGTCGGCATCTCCAGCATCCGGGCGGGCGTCGTGACGGCGCCCGCGGGGTGTGGCCTCATCCCGTCATTGTAGCCACTTGTTGGCGGTGCCAACGATTTGATACCGTTGGACTGCCCAACGTTGGCGCAGCCAACGACATTGAAGGAGAGAGCAATGTCTACCACCGCGCTCATACCCCAGCTGATAGGTCGGACCGAACGAGCCCTCGTCGCCCTCATGGGCCGGGTGTTGGCGAGTACCGGCGGCAACTTCCACCAGTGGGTCGTGCTCAACCTCACCGCCGCAAACGGCGACGAGTTCGACCACACCCAGCTGATCGGCCGCCTCACCGACGCATTGAAGATCGACGACCCGGCGGCCGAGGCG
>JAODNL010000652.1 GCA_025465405.1 Pseudonocardiales bacterium
GAGAGCAGTTCGCCCCCCACCTCGAAGAGGTCCACCACGATGTCGCTCAGCGCGGTCAGATCGCGCGGGCACCAGTTGATGATCCGTACGGCGCGGTAGATCAGGTCGTCGTCGTAGAGACGCTTGAAGATCGTCTGGACCGCTCTGGACAGGCCCTCGTCCATGGTGAACCGTTCGCGCGTCCAGTCCATGCCGTCGCCGAGTCGTCGCATCTGGCCGGTGATCTCGCCACCGAAGCGCTCCTTCCAGTCCCACGCCTTGGCGATGAAGTCCGCACGCGAGTAGTCGAAGCGGCCCTTGCCCTCCGTCTCGGCCAGGTAGCGCTCGACCAGGTTCTGCACCGCGATGCTCGCGTGGTCCATGCCGGGAAGCCAGAGCACGTCGTGGCCCTGCATGCGCGCCCGACGGGTGAGCGCGTCCATCATCGACTGCTCGAGCGCGTGGCCTATGTGCAGCCGGCTCGTCACGTTGGGCGGCGGGATCACCATCGAGTACGGCGGCTTGTCGCTCGACGGGTCGGCGGTGAAGTAGCCGCGCTCGACCCAGCGTTCGTAGAGCAGGCCCTCTACGTCTGCCGGGACGTACTGGCTCGGCAGGTCGGGGCGCGCAGCGGGAGTCGACGTCACCCGAGCATCCTACGAAGGGCTCGGTAATGCGGCCGCGCGGTTTACCTGACCGCGGCCGGCGCCTCGGCCAGCCAGCGGCCGAACGCGTCGAACGAGTAGGGCCGGCCGAGGAAGTTGGCGACGAGCTCGGCTGCGTCGGCGCTGCCGCCCGGCGCGAGCACCTCGTCGCGGTAGCGATGGGCGATCGACGGGTCGAAGAGGTGTCCGGCGTCGAAGGCGGAGTACATGTCCTTCGCGATCACCAGGCTCCACATGTACGTGTAGTACGCCGAGGTGTAGCCCTCCAGGTGACCGAAGGACGCGTGGAAATGGGTGCCGTCGATGTAGTCGAACACGTCGTACCTGGACTGCAGGTCACGCACCGCGGCGGTGATGTCATCGGGGCGGTCGAGGTGCAGGCGGTAGGAGAGCGCCGCGTAGAACATCTGGGTCCGCGCGAAGTACCCCTTGCCGAACTCCTTGGCCGCGCGCATCCGCTCCACGAGTTCGGACGGGATGGGTGATCCGTCGGCGGCTACGGCGAATGACCGAAGGACCTCTGCGTCCCAGGCCCACTCCTCGAGCATCTGCGACGGTGCCTCGACGAAGTCCCATTCCGTCGCCACGCCGGAGAAGCGGGCCCAGCGCTGCCGGCCGCCGAGCACGTGATGGACGAGGTGTCCGAACTCGTGGAAGAGGGTCACGACGTCGGTGTGCTCCATCAGGCCGCGCGGGAAGTTGCACACCAGCGCACCCTCGGGAAACTGACGGTCCTCGATCCCGACAGCCAGATCGAACTGCGCGGCGTGCTTGAACTTGCCAGCGCGCGGATGCAGGTCGAGGTAGATGCGCCCGCGCGGAACTCCGTCGGCGACGACGTCGTAGACGGCGACGTCGGGATGCCACGTCGGGGCATCCGGTACCGCTCGGTATTCGACGCCGAACAACCGGCCGGTGACATCGAGCAGGCCGGCGCGGACCCGGGCGAAGTCGAAGTATCGCCGCACCTCCTGCGCGTCGACGTCGAAGTTCTCGCGGCGGATCAGTTCGGCGTAATAGGGGGCGTTGGAGCTGTCGAGCGAGGTCGCGGCCGGCTCGTCCTGCCGGCGCCGCCGCAGCAGCACGTCGTAGTCGCGACGCGCCGACGCCTCGGCGAGGCTGCTGATCCGGTCGACGAACTCCGCTATCGCCGCGCCGGTGTGCACCATCTTGATCTCGGCATCGAAGTCCGGCCAGCTCGGGTACCCCAGGAGATCCGCGCGCTCGGCCCGCAGGTCGAGCAGTTCCTGGAGCAGTGCGTCGTTCTGGGGCCAGGCTCGGTTGAGGAACAGCGTCGTCAAGTCGCGACGGGCGTCGGCGTCGTGGGCGAAGGTGCGGAACGGAATGTAGTCCGGATAGTCCGTCGAGATCGTCACGAGGCCTTCGCCGTCGGCCGGGTGGCTCTCGACGAAGTCCGGTGGGAGGCCGCCGAGGCGATCCGGCGTGACCCGGATGGACCGCACGTCCTCGCGGATGTTGCGGGAGAACTCCTGGCCGACGACCGTCTCGCGTTCGGACAGTTCGCGCAGCCGATCGCGCACCTTCTCGCTGCGATCCACCCCGCTGCGGCGGAAGTCGCGCAGCGCGAGCTCGAGGACGCGGTTGGCCTGCGCATCCAGCCCGGCTGTGTCGGCGGCGGCGAGGACGTCGTAGAGCGCGCGATCGAGCCCACGGTCGGTGCTGAATCGGTTGACGTCCTGCTCGCGATCCTCGGCGAGCGTGCGGATCGTCTCGTCCGGATGCACCTGGGCGAGCACGCTGACCAGGGAACCGACGTTCCGCACCGCGAGGTCGGCGTCGTTCCACAGCTCGAGCACCTCGCTCGCCGTCCGGTCGGTGCCGTCCTTCAGGGTGTCAAGCAGCTCGCGCGCCTTGGCCAGACCGCTGGCGGCGCGCTCCTCGACGAACGGTGACCAGCCGTCGCCGGCCGGCAGGTGCAGGGGCTCTGGGGCGGCGGGTTCGCGCATCGGCTCACCCTATCGACGGCGCCGGGGCGCGGCATTCGCTTCGGGTCGCGCCTCAGCTGGGTGCGTTCGAGCCGGCTCCCCGGCGCCACCGACATCGGCCCCGCAGCGGCGGAGGCGACGCCGTCGTCAGCCACCTGAGCGCGTTGCGGCGCTGGCAGCTGCCCGTGCCCATCCCCGAAAATCCGAACATCCACCTGACCGTGAGCCGCGCCGGACGACCGCGTAGCCGCCATCCCGAGCTGACTGTCCACCGCGCACGCCAGCTGGCCGCTGCTGCCCGAGGCCGACCGGCGCGCGCCGGCGATCGTCGCCGTTCGCGACCGGCTCGTCGGCATCGGCGAACTCAGATCGGTGATGCAGCGGGCCACGCGTCTGCCGGGCCGCCGCCACCTGGGCCGGCTCGTCGAGATGTTGGCGGCCGGGTGCCACAGCGAGCTCGAGCTCTGGGGCTACCCGGATGTGTTCGACGTCCCCGGGCTGCGCGACCGTGTTCGGCAGCGTCGGGTCCAGGTCGGCGGCCGCAGCTACTCCGTCGACCTCGCCTTCGACGAGCAGCGACTGGCCGTCGAACTCGACGGCCGGGACTACCACGCATCGCCGGCCCAGTGGGAGCGGGACATCCGGCGCGATCTCGCCTGGCCACGCTCGGCTGGCAGACGATCCGGCTGTCGCATCGTCGACTGACGCGGGAGGTCGACGCGTGCCGGCGCGAGGTACTGGCCGTCCGCGCCGCCCGCTGACGGGCCAGCGTCGCAGGGAGCTAGGCGCTCTTCTCGCGGGGCTGGCGCTTCGGGGGCTCGCGCGGCACCAGCGTGGGGTAGACGTGGTCGAGGACCGTCTCTCGGGTGATGACCACGCGGGCCACGTCCTCGCGCGAGGGCACCTCGTACATCACCGACAGCAGCACTTCTTCCATGATCGCTCGCAGGCCACGGGCTCCGGTTCCCCGCAGCACCGCCTGGTCGGCGATCGCGTCCAGCGCGGACTGGTCGAACTCGAGCTCCACGTTGTCGAGCTCGAAGAGCTTGGCGTACTGCCGGACCAGCGCATTGCGGGGCTCGGTGAGGATCTCGACCAGCGCGTCGCGGTCCAGCGGACGTACCGACGTGATCACGGGCAGCCGCCCGATGAACTCGGGTATGAGCCCGAACTTGATCAGGTCCTCCGGCATGACCTGGCCGAAGACGTCGCTGTTCTCGCGGTCGAACTTGGTACGCAGCTCGGCGCTGAACCCGAGACCCTTCTTGCCGATGCGCGCCTCGATGATCGAGTCGAGTCCGGCGAACGCGCCGCCGACGATGAACAGCACGTTCGTCGTGTCGATCTGGATGAACTCCTGATGCGGGTGCTTGCGGCCACCCTGCGGCGGTACGGAGGCGGTGGTGCCTTCGAGGATCTTCAGCAGCGCCTGCTGGACGCCCTCGCCCGAGACGTCACGGGTGATCGACGGGTTCTCCGCCTTGCGGGCGATCTTGTCGACCTCGTCGATGTAGATGATCCCGGTCTCGGCGCGCTTGACGTCGTAGTCGGCCGCTTGGATGAGTTTGAGCAGAATGTTCTCGACGTCCTCGCCGACGTACCCGGCCTCAGTGAGGGCGGTGGCGTCCGCGATGGCGAACGGCACGTTCAGCATCCGCGCCAGGGTCTGCGCCAGCAGCGTCTTGCCGGAGCCGGTCGGGCCGAGCAGCAGGATGTTGGACTTGGCCAGCTCGACGGCGGACTCGGCGTTGCGGGGCTTGGTCTCGCCGCCGGCCTGGACCCGCTTGTAGTGGTTGTAGACGGCGACGGCCAGGGTCTTCTTGGTCTGGTCCTGGCCGACGACGTAGCTGTTGAGGAATTCGTAGATTTCGCTCGGCTTCGGCAACTCGTCGAAGCTGAACTCGCTGGTCTCGGCGAGCTCCTCTTCGATGATCTCGTTGCACAGGTCGATGCACTCGTCGCAGATGTAGACGCCAGGGCCTGCAATCAGCTTCTTGACCTGCTTCTGGCTCTTTCCGCAGAAGGAGCACTTGAGCAGGTCACCGGTCTCGCCGACACGCGCCACGAGCGACTCGTTCCTCTCGATTGACTACCGCTGACTACCGCCAAGTTCCGAACGGTACCCGCAAATGCCTGGGAAGTCCCCCGCAAATGGCCCCGGCGTGTTCAGTCGACGACGAGCTTGCGGGTGCTGATGACATCGTCGACCATGCCGTATTCCTTGGCCTGCTCAGCAGTCATGATCTTGTCGCGCTCGACGTCGGCGCGGACCTGCTCGAGCGTCTGGCCGGTGTGCCGCGCCAGGATCTCCTCCATCAGTTCACGCATCCGCAGGATCTCGCGGGCCTGGATGTCCAGGTCCGAGATCTGCATCGCGCCCTCGGTGCCGCCGGAGGGCTGGTGGATCAGGATCCGGGAGTTCTGCAGCGCGAACCGCTTGCCCTTGGCGCCGGCGGACAGCAGGACCGCGGCCGCCGAGGCCGCCTGCCCCATGCAGACCGTCTGGATCTCGGGGCGGACGAAGACCATCGTGTCGTAGATGGCGGTGAGCGCCGTGAACGAGCCGCCCGGGGAGTTGATGTACAGGATGATGTCGCGGTCGGGGTCGGTGGACTCCAGGCAGATCAGCTGAGCCATGACGTCGTTGGCGACGACGTCGTCGATCGGCGCGCCGAGGAAGATGATGCGCTCCTCGAAGAGCTTGTTGTACGGGTTGGACTCCTTGATGCCGTAGTTCGTCCGCTCGACGAAGGACGGCAGGACGTAACGCGACGAGGGGCCGTACTGCAGGGCCTGCGGGGTGATCAGTTCGCTCATGTCGAGACTCTCCTATTTGGGGCTGACGGCGGCGTTGGGGACGTCGCTCACCCGGCGCACGATGTGGTCGACGAACCCGTATTCGAGAGCCTCCTGGGCGGTGAACCAGCGGTCGCGGTCACCGTCCTTGATGATCTGCTCGACGGACTGGCCGGTGTGCTGAGCGGTCAGCTCGGCCATCTCTTGCTTGGTGAGGTTCCACTGCTCGGCCTGGATCTTGATGTCGGAGGCGGTGCCGCCCAGGCCCGCGGAGCCCTGGTGCATCAGGATCCGGGCGTGCGGCAGGGCATAGCGCTTGCCACGGGCGCCGGCCGAGAGCAGGAACTGCCCCATCGAGGCCGACAGGCCCAGCGACCAGGTGGCCACGTCGCACTCTATGAGTTCCATGGTGTCGAAGATCGCCATGCCGGCCGTGACCGATCCGCCCGGGGAGTTGATGTAGAGGTTGACGTCGCGGGAGTTGTCCTCGGCGGCGAGCAGCAGCAGCTGGGCGCAGATCTGGTTGGCGATCGCGTCGTCGACCGGCTGGCCGAGGAAGACGATCCGCTCGCGCAGCAGGCGGTCATAGACCGAGTCGTTCAGGTTCATCCCGCCGCCGGAGCCGCGCATCTCGAGCGCGCGCAGCGGCATCGGCTGGGAGTCGAAACGGCTCACGGGGCAATCCTTCTTTCGTCGAGTGATGACACCGACCCTAACGAAGCCCGGCACGTCGACACTCCCGATCCGGGCCCGCGTTCGCTCAGGGCGTGACGGGCTTACTCGGTGTCGTGGACGTCGCTGTCAAGCTCATTGTCGAGCTCATTGTCGAAGTCGTCGTCGACGCCGCCGTCGAGGTCCCCCGCGCCGACGATGTCGGCCAGCGCCGCCGGCGAGAGCGCCGACAGGTCGATCGCGTTGCCGGACGCGTCCGTGACGGCGGCGGACTCGAGCACGCCCGCGAGCGCCTTGTTACGCCGCACGTCGGCGATGAGGGCCGGCAGGTTGCCACCCTGGACGACCTGGTTGGCGAACTCCTGCGGCGGCAGCTGATACCGGGCGGCTTGGCGGACCAGGTACTCGGTGAGCTCGCCGTCACCGATCTGCACATCGGTCTTGTCCGCGATCGCGTCCAGGACGAACTGGGCGCGCACCGACTTCTCGGCACCGTCGCGAAGCTCGGCCTCGAACTCCGCGCGCGACTTGCCCTGCATCGTCAGGTACCGCTCGAAGAGCTCGTCGTCGTGACCGAGTGAGTGCACGACCTCGTGCTCCCGGAAGTCGACCTCAGCCTTGACCGCGGACTCCGGCAGCGGGAACTCCACCGCGTCGAGCAGGGTCTCCAAAACCTTGTCGCGGGCCTGGGCGCCCTGCTCCAGCGACTTCGTGCGGCCGAGGCGGGTGCGCAGGTCCTCACGCAGCTCGGCCATCGTGTCGAACTCGCTGGCCAGCTGGGCGAACTCGTCGTCAAGCGCGGGCAACTCCTTCTCCTTGACCGAGTTGACCGTCGCGGTGATCTCGGCCTGCTCGCCGGCCTTGTCGCCCTGCTGGAGCGTGCTGGGGAACGTCGCGGACTCGCCGGCCGCCTTGCCGGTAATCGCGTCGTCGATGCCGTCGATCAGGTCTCCGGCGCCGACCTCGTAGGACAGCCCCTTCGCCGAGCCGCCCTCGACCTCCTCGCCGTCGACGACGGCCACCAGGTCCAGCGCCACGTAGTCCCCGGCCTGCACTGGGCGCTCGACGTTCTTGAGCGTGGCGAACCGGTCGCGCAGCGCGTCCACCTGCTCGTCGACGTCCTCGTCCGTGACCGTCACGTCGTCGACGGTGACCGCGAGACCCTCCAGCTCGGGGAGGGTGATTTCGGGACGGACGTCGACCTCGGCCGTGAAGCTCAGCGATTGACCGTCCTCGAGGTTGGTGACATCGATCTCCGGCTGCCCGAGCGGCTTGATCTCGTGCTCGCGCGCGGCCTCGGAGTAGACGCTCGGCAGCGCGGCGTTGACGGCCTCCTCCAAGACGGCGGCGCGGCCGACCCGCTGGTCGATGATGCGGGCCGGCACCTTGCCGGGCCGGAAGCCCGGCACTCGCACCTGCGAGCCGATCTTCTTGTACGCGGCGTCGAGGCTGGGCTTCAGCTCGTCGAACGGCACCTCGACGGCGAGCCGGATTCGGGTCGGGCTCAGGTTCTCGACGGTGCTCTTCACAGTGCTGATGCTCCTCGGCGATGCGGGACGAAATGGGTGGGGAACGGGCAGGTCTCGGTCGGGGTGGCGGGATTCGAACCCACGGCCCCTCGCTCCCAAAGCGAGTGCGCTACCAAGCTGCGCCACACCCCGGGCGCTGACGGGGCACCAGTGTACGGGCGTCGACGAATCCGGCGTCCGCGAGCCGGTAACCTGGCTGCTGCATCGCCTGCGGACGTAGCTCAATGGCAGAGCCTCAGTCTTCCAAACTGATGGTGCGGGTTCGATTCCCGTCGTCCGCTCCGCCGAAACCGCCCCGCCGAAACCGCTCCGGGCGCAGATTACAGATTTGTCATCTGACGCTGGTCGGGCTCTCGAGCCGGTTACTGTCCGTGGGCGTTCAGCTGTGCGCGCCGCCCGCGCACGGCTGAACGCCATTCGGGGGGATGGACATGGCCGGTCTGCGTACGCACCGTGTGCGTATCGCGGCGGCCGTCGTCCTCGGCGCACTCTGCGCCATGCTGGCTGTTGCGCCGTCGGCGTCGGCCCACGCAGTCCTCGAGTCGAGCACTCCCAGCAGCGGCCAGCTGATCCCGACCGGTAGCACCGTCGGCCATGTCGAACTGCGGTTCGACGAGCCGGTCGAGGCCGCCTTCGGCGCGATTCAGGTCGTGGCGTCCGACGGCAGCCGGGTCGACGTGGGCACGGCTCGTCATCCGCAGGGCGCGAGCAACCGGGTGGACGTCGCAGTTCGCAGTGGGGTCGCCGACGGCAGCTATCTGGTGGTCTGGCGGGTCGTGTCGGCGGACTCCCATCCGGTCCACGGCTCCTATGTCTTCTCGGTCGGGCGGTCGGGCCCAGTGGCGGACGCGCCGGCGGCGACATCGGGCCGGCCGCTCGCGCTCGCCCTGGGCTTCGCGCGCTTCGCCGGCTATGCCGGGCTGCTGCTTCTGGTCGGGGCCGTGGCGTTCTTCGCACTGTGCCAACCGTTCGGGTGGGCGCAGCCGGCAGCAGGACGTCGGCTGATCTACCTGGCGGTGGGGGTGGCGGCGGTCGCGGACGTCGCCGGGCTGGGGCTGCAGGCCGCCTTTGACGTGGCCGGCGGCTGGTCGCGGGCCTGGGACCCGTCGACGCTGTCGGCGCTGCTGGGCACCCGGCTGGGGCACGCGCACCTCGTCCGGCTCGCGGTCCTGCTGGCCGTGCTGATCACGATTGGCAGGGTCCGTAGCCCTAGCCGTCCCATGCAGGTTCTGGTCGCCGGCGAGGTGCTGGCCGCCGTGGGCACGGTCGCGGCGGAGGGCCACGGCGGCGTCTCCCCGGCGTGGGCCGCGGTCGACGCGCTGCACGTCACCGCCGCCGGAACGTGGCTCGGGGGCTTGGTCGTGCTCAGCACCATCGTCATTCCGACGCATCGGCGGGCCCGGACCGCCGAGGCGGTCTCGATACCGGGCCGGGGCGGCGGCGTTGCGGTCCTGGAGCGGCCGGTCACCGAGCGCGTCCCAGCGGTCTCCGTACACCGATTCTCGGCGGTCGCGCTGGGCAGCGTCGCCGTCCTGGTCGGCACCGGCGTGGCCCAGGCGCTGCGGCAGGTTCCGGAATTCGGTGCGCTGACGGGGACCCGGTACGGCCAGCTGCTGCTCGTCAAGGTCGGGCTGGTGGCGCTCGTGGTGGCGGTGGCCGCGATATCCCGGTCCGCCGTGCACAGACGGGCCTCGGCCGGCGACGTGCGCACTGCCGTCCTCGCCCGTTCCGTGCTGACGGAGACCGTGCTGCTCGTCGGGGTCCTTGCGGTGACGTCGGCGTTGGTGGCGACGACGCCGGCCCGCGCCGCCTTCCGGCCGACCGAGGTGCGCACGGTTCAGGCGGGCCCGGTTTCGGTCCAGGTGACCGTCGTGCCGTCGGCGCCGCGCACCGTCGACATCCATCTGTACGCGTTCGGTGCCGACGGCCTGCCGAGCGACGTCCTCGGCGTCGAGGCGGGTGCACGGGCGCGCGGATCCGACCTCGGCGCGATATCGGTACCGCTTATGCACGCGGGCACGGGGCACTTCCTCGCCAACCACGTGCTGCTGCCGCGATCCGGCACGTGGGATGTCGACCTCGTCGTGCGCACCGGCGAATTCGACGCGTACTCGGCCACGACCACACTCACTGTTCGGTAGGAGCATTCATGTCTGCGATCTCCTGGCGGCGCGTCATCACCGTCGCGTTGCTCATTCCAGCCGGGTTGGCGCTCGGCGCGCCGTCGGCGTCGGCACACGGTGCCAGCCCGAAACCGATCCCCGATGCGGCTCACTACCTGACCCAGATCACCGGCATCACGCCGGCCACCGCGGGTATCAGCGCGTCGATCGACCCGCGTGGGGAATGGGTCGAGGTGTCCAACAACACCGCGAAGAC
>JAODNL010000653.1 GCA_025465405.1 Pseudonocardiales bacterium
AGAAGTGGCTGGTCGACAACGACACTGGCTCGGTGCTCGCGGGCGGGACGGACAACCCGCCGGATACGACCGGCCAGGGCGGCACCGGTAACACCGGCTATGACTGGGCCAACGAGTACAACCTCATCCAGAAGTACGCGATCCAGAACTCCCGCCTGCATATCCCGTTGATCTTCGGGGTCGACGCGGTGCACGGCTTCGGGCATCCGTGGCAGGCGCCGTTGTATCCGCAGTCGATCGGCATGGGCGCGACGTGGGATCCGGCGTCAGCTGAAGCCGGCGGCGGCGCCACCGCGAGCGCGCTACGAGCCACCGGGTGGGTGTGGGACTTTGCCCCGGTCCAGGATCTTGCCCGCGACAACAGGTGGGGCCGGACGTACGAGACTTGGGCCGAGGAGCCTGCGCTGTCCGAGGCCATGGGAGCGGCCAATGTGCGAGGAATGCAGGCCCCAGGTCCCGCGCACTCGCTCGATGTGACGGCGACTGTGAAGCACTTCGCCGGCTACTCGCAGTCGATCAACGGCCACGACCGCAACGAGGCGCTGCTGCCGCTGAGCTACCTGCAGAGTGTCATCCTGCCGTCCTACGCGGGCGCGATTGAGGCCGGAGCGCGCACGGTGATGGTCGACTCCGGGTCCATCAACGGTGTTCCGGCTACGGGGTCCCACTACCTGCTGACCGACATCCTTCGCAACCAGCTGCACTTCCGGGGCGTCGTGATCAGCGACTACCAGGACGTGCAGGCGCTGCAGACGGCCTACCACGTTGCCGCCAACCCGGCTGAGGCGATTGCCAAGGCCGTGAACGCCGGCGTCGACATGGCCATGTACGTGACCAGCCCCGATCAGTGGCAGCCCGCCATCCTCCAGGACGTGAAGTCCGGCGCGATTTCGATGGCGCGCATCAATGAAGCAGTGCGGCGGATTCTCACGCTGAAGTTCCAGCTCGGCCTGTTCGACCAGGCGTGCGTCAGCGACCCGACCACGCCGTGCGTCGACGCCAACGCGGCCAACGCAGCGGTCACCGCGGGCCGTGATGCCACGCTCCGCGCCGCCCAGGAGTCGATGACTCTCCTACGCAACCAGGGCAACACGTTGCCGCTGTCCTCGTCCGCCAAGGTGGTCGTCACCGGTCCGAGCGCCGACTCGATGACCAACCAGCTCGGCGGGTGGAGCGTCAGCTGGCAAGGCGTGTTCGGTGCCGGGCACGTCTGCTGCATGGGCCCGCCGGACCAGATTCCGCCCGGTACCACGGTGCAGGAGGGGATCGGGAACGACGATTCCAACGCTGTGTTCGTGCCGGACGGCAACACGGCCGCGAACACGCCCGCCGACGCTTACGTCGTCGTGGTCGGCGAGAAGGCGTACGCCGAAGGGCTCGGCGACAACCCGGCGCCCCAGCTGCCGCCTGACCAGAAGGCGTTGATCAAGACACTCGAAGACACCGGCAAGCCGGTGATCGTGGTCGCCATTGCCGGACGTCCGATCGGCCTGGGGGCAGATGCCGAGAACGCGAACGCGATTCTGATGGCGTACCAGGGCAGCACCGAGGCTGGCCAGGCCGTCGCTGACGTGATCTTCGGCAAGGTGAACCCGAGCGGCAAGCTGTCGATCAGCTGGCCGTCCGATGCCGCAGCCCCGGGCGGGGACTTCGACGGCAGCGCGCCGTCACCGCTCGGCGACCAGCCGAAGTTCTTCGACCAGCTACCGGGCACCGGATCCGGGCAGGGACACGCCTACAACCCGCTCTACCCGTTCGGATTCGGCCTGTCGTACACCACGTTCTCGACGAGCGATCTCTCGGTGACACCGAATGTCTCCCGCAGCGGCACCGCGACGGCGACGTTCACGGTCAGCAACACCGGCTCCCGCAGCGGGACCGACATCGTTCCCGTCTACGTGGCCCAGCCCGTGAGCGATGTGGTCGTGCCTCCGCAAAGGTTGGTCGGGTTCACACGGGTCACGCTCGACGCCGGCGCGTCCAAGACCGTGCAGGTTCGATTCCCGGTCTCCACGCTGGCCGAGACGCAGGGCGACATCGACGCATCCGCACCACCGAAGGTCGAACGAGGCGGCTACATCGTCCAGTTGGACAAGAACAACACCACGCCGTACGACGTTGCCGCGTCGGCGGCATTCACGATCCACTGATCCACGAACGGGGAATCGCCGCGTCAACTCCGGAGCGGCGATTCCCCTCCGATCTTCACGTTCACGATCATGGGTGTGAAATGCCGTCAGCCCATCACCATCGGCCGCGCAGATCGCCGAGCTGATTCCGCAGTCCCTTTTCAACGACCCGCACATAATCGGCGGAGTGCGCGTCCACCGTTGCTGGGGCGGCGTGAGTGGCGAACTGTCGCCGGTCACCGAGGGTGATCCGTTGGGTGCCGAGTTCGCGAGCTGAGTCTCATCGGCGGGCGGCCGGCTACCGCTCGCGCCGGTTGATCTTCAACACTGGGCTTTGCCAGGTCGGTGACGACGCCCGCTGGCTTGACGGTCGGCGCATCCTGATCGGGCATTGGCTAGGGCGGAGCATACAGCGCTGGTGCCGGCGGGAACCGTCTCGATCTTGACAACCGATCCACGCATCGCCCTCCGGTGAGAACGAGAACATGCGGCGGCACCAACGTGGTCGTAAACAGCTGTTCGCACCGGGGTGGTCCAGTGATACTGGGCCTCCAGCGTTCTTGGGCCGTGTGTGCGCGCGACGTCGGAGCTGCTGTGGGACCGCGCTAATGCGGGTCGGCATGCGTCCGGATAGCCGACCTTCACCGGGCTTAATCGCGGGACAGGTATACGGGCATCGCTTTGCTCGTAAGGGATTGCTCGCCCGACTGCTGCCAGCGCTGCCCGGTCAAGGGTCGGTTTGCGGCACGCTTCAGGGTGCCGGCGCAGGACACGTGGCTCCTCGTTCTCTTCGCACATTGATGGGCTTGCCGACGTGGGTCGCGGGGAGGGTGCGGTTCGGTGTTGTCGCGAGGGACTCCCGCCGAGGTGCGCCGCTCAGCGTTTCGCGCGTGGTCGCGTCGTGCCTTGGGCATTGTCTGCCTCGACGAGCTCGGCCACGGCCGCGCGCTCGATCCAGTCGGCGTACTCAGTGCTCGTCCAGCGGTGCTCGCGCACGAGCGTGCGGTGAACGGCGGGGTCCATGAGCACCAGGGCGGCGGCTACGGCGCGCTCGGTGGTGAGTCTCGGTCGCAGGCCATCGGTTGCGGTGAGGCGAGCCACGATGAACTCCGCGCCCCCGAGCCGGTTACGTTCGGACACCGCGTGCACAT
>JAODNL010000019.1 GCA_025465405.1 Pseudonocardiales bacterium
GTAACCGGCGAAGAGCGCGGCATGCTCCTCGCGCCAGTACCTCGAGAACTCCTCGGCGTCCAGGTGCGGCAGCCGGCGCAGGCAGAACACCATCTTGTAGCTCATGATGCGGCGCGCTCGTAGGAAGGGTCGTCGCAATCGCGCCGACCGGCTCGGTAGCTGTCGACGTGCGCCATCCGCGGGCCGCTGGCCCGGCGCTCGCTCCAGTCGTGGACGACCTCGCGGGACGCGATTGCCCACGTACCCGCACGCCGCTCGAAGCGGTCGACGTAGCGGCCCCAGAACGTGTCGATGAACGGCTCCGGGAAGTTGCCCGCGGGCGGCCGCACATGGGTGGCGACGAAAGCCGATTCGACCCATGCCGTGTCACGGTCGAGCTCGATGACCACGTTCGAAACTGCGTGCTGCGTGATGATCGACGCGGTCCGCTGCACGTCGATCACCCATGACGCGAAGTCCTGCGCGGTGCCCTCGAACCGGCCGTGGCGGTCGAGCGCGTCCGAGTGGTAGCAGGATCGCAGCAGCTGCTCATCACACCGGTCGACTGCCCGGCAGTACCGCGCGAGCACCTGGCGGATCGCGTCGCGGTCGATCAGATCCGGCAGCGTCTGATGATCCGGCTCGGCGGTCATGGCTTCTCCTTGATGTGGGTGGCGCGACGTCACTCGATTGTGTGATCCGGCGGCAGGACGATCAGCAGGCCCTGCGCCTCGGCGGCGACGGCATCGTCGAGCGTGGCGGTCGCGGTGACGAGCCTCTTGCGACCGTCCGCCGGGCCGAGGTGGGTGCGGAACTGCACGTCGCGGTCCAGCGGAATGGGGCGCCGGAAGTCGACCTCGATGTGGACCGTCGGCGCGGAGACGCGGAGCATGCGTCCGATCGTCAGCCCGATGAGATCGTCGAACACCGCGAGGATGATGCCGCCGTGGGCATATCCGGGCATGCCCTCGAAGGCGCGGGGGATGCGCGCGGTGGCCTGCAGTCCGTCGCCGTCGCGCCGCACCGTCGCCGCTATCCCGACGGGGCTGGCCTCGCCCGTGACGAAGCACTGGTCGAAGTGCCCGATCGGTTCCCCGTCGGCGATTTCCGGTGCCTCCGGCTCGAGGCGGATCTCGTCGAACGAGCGGATGCGGTCCGGTGCTGACTCGAAGGCGGCGGCCGCGGATCGGAACCCGTCGGCGAGCCCGACCATCGTGTCGTCGTCCAGCTCGTGCGACAGGAACGCGCGGGTGAGCAGGCGCAGTTGCTCGGCCGCGGCGCGCCGCGCGTCGGAGGTCGCCAAGGCACCGGGTACTGCCGAAGGCCGTGCCAGACTCATCGCGATCGTCTCCGTCCGGGGCAATTCGCAGCCGCGGCGAAGTGTAGCCCAATACACATCGATGTTTGGTTTAGGATCTGCTCATGGCCATCCACCAGCGGTTGAGTGAGAGCGGCGTCCTGGAGCTCGTCCTGGACATCCCGCCGGTCAATGCCGTCGACATCGGCCACCTGCGCGAGTTGGTCGACATCCTCGACGGGATCGAGGCGCGTGACGAAGTGCGGGCGGTCGTGCTGCGGTCCGACGGCCGCGGCTTCGTCGGCGGTGGTGACGTCAAGGAGGTCCAGCGGCTGCCTGGCCACGAGGGAATCCTCGGGCAGGCACACGGGTCCTGCGCCGCCTCGGTCGCGCTGCACGAGTGTGCGGTGCCTGTGATCGCCGCGGTGCACGAGTACTGCATCGGGCTCGGTGTCCTGCTGGCCGGTTCGTGCGACGTCGTCCTCGCGAGCGAAGGCACGATCTTCGTGCTGGCCGAGGTCGACAACGGTGCTACCGGCGGCGCCATCCAGGCCATCGGTCTGATGCCCGATAAGCGGTTGCGCACCGCGATGTTCACCTGCGAGCCGGTCCCGGCCGAGGAGCTGCACGGGTACGGGTCGATCCAGAACGTGGTCCCGGTCGGTGAGCTGGCGGACGCCGCGCGGGCGCTCGCCGGGACGATCGCGGCCAAGCCGCCACGCGTTGTCCGGGCGGCCAAGCGGGCGATCAACGGCAGCGTGGGGCGGCGGATCCGCGACCTGTACCGGCAGGAGTTGAGCTACACGTACGAGCTGAATCTGACCGGTGACGCCTTCGCCGCACGGGACACGTTCGTCACCGGAACCCGCACGGGATATCTGGACTCTCCGTGACCTGGACCCACCGTGACCCAACGCTGTAAGGTTTAGCCACCGCACTGCACCAGTGTTCGCGACGGAAAGGCGTTCCTGCATGGCCACCCTCGCTCCCACGAAGTACAGCCGCACGCCGTACCTCGTCGTCCAGCGGGACACCGCGACGCGCAAGGACGTCTACGGCTCGATCGGCGACGACGTCGTCCTGCACGCGCAGTTGCTTCGCGGCGAGGGGGATTCGAAGACCGCCGTGGTGGCTATGCACCCGATCGGTTCGCCGGGTTATCTGCCGATGTTCTCCGGGCTGGCCCGTGCCGGCTTCCATGTGATCGCGTCCGACACGCGCTACTCGAACGGCGACGCCGCACTGTTGATGGAGAACGTGCTGCTCGATCTCGGCGCCGTCGTCAAGGACGCAAAGGAACGGCTCGGGTATGAGCGGGTCCTGCTCGCGGGCTGGAGCGGCGGCGGCTCGCTGATGATGGGCTACCAGGGCGAAGCCGAGCAACCGCGCATCACGCGGACCGCCGGCGGCGACTACACCGCGCTCGCCGAGACCGAACTCACGCCGGCCGACGGTGTCATGATCCTGGCCGCGCACCGCAGTCGGCACTACCTGCTGACGGACTTTCTCGACGCCTCGATCACCGACGAGGCGAAGCCGGACCTGCGCGATCCCGAGCTCAACCTCTACGACCCGGCCAACCCCGACCAGCCGCCGTACTCGGCGGACTTCCTGACGGCCTACCGGGCCGCGCAGGTGGCCCGCAACCGGCGGATCACGGCGTACGCCAAGGAGCGGCTCGCCGAGCTGCGCGACTCCGGGCACGAGAACCAGGAGCACTGCTTCGTGGTCTACGGCACGATGGCCGACCCGCGCTGGGTCGACCCCACCGTGGACCCGAACGACCGCGGCCCCGGCTCGTACCTCGGTGATCCGCGGCTGGTCAACGACGGACCCTCCGGGCTCGGGCGGTTCACCACCACCCGCAGCTGGTTGTCGCAATGGAGCCTTGACGATGCGCAGGTCGACGCCGTCGAGGCGGCCAAGCGCATCAGCGTCCCGGTACTGATCCTCGAGAACTCCGCCGACGACGCCTGCCCGCCCGAGCACCCGCGGAGTATTTATGCCGCGGTACCGCACGACGACAAGGAGTTCACCGTCGTCGAGGGCGCCAATCACTACTACAGCGGGCAGCGGGAGCACCTCGACACCGCGCTTGGCAATGTCGCGCGCTGGATCCGCGAGCACCAGTTCGCCGACTGATACCCCGTTTACGGGGCAAGGTGCAGTGCGCCGGACGCCTGGTACTTCTCGACGTCCGCGGTGTCGACGCCGCGCGCGGAAAGCACCGCGAGCTGAGCCGCTCGGGTGACCGCCACGGTCTCGCCCGCGGCGCCCGGAGTTTCGCTGAGCCGTGGTGCGGGAGCGACGGACACCGCGCCGGCGGCGCCCGCCGGGCCGGCAGTCACCGATCCGCGTGCGGCGACATGCGGGTCGTCCGGGATCTCGCCCAGTTCCAACACCGGATAGGCGCAGGCATCGGTGCCGGCGAACAGCGTGGCCCAGTGCTCGCGGGGCTGCGTGGCGAAGACCTCGCCGATGGCGGCCCGCGCCTTCGGCCAGTGCGCCCGGTCGTGCTGCCGGTGTAACAACTGCTCGTCGAGCCCGAGACCCTTCACCAACTGCGCGTAGAACTTGCTCTCGATGGCGCCGACGGACATCCAGCCACCGTCGGCGCAGCGGTACACGCCGTAGAACGGGGCAACGCCGGAGAGCATGCCGGTGCCGCGCCCGCGCCACTCGCCGCGGGCAAGCTCACTGAACTGCGCGAACATCAGGTACGCGGCTCCGTCGACCATGCCCGCGTCGACGACCTGTCCGCGCCCGGTGCGCTCGCGCGCGAGCAACGCGAGCACCGTGCCGAGCACGGCGGGGAACGAGCCGCCGGCGAAATCGCCCAGCAGGTTGAGTGCCGGCACCGGGGAGTCGAACCCGACCGCGCCGAGCGGGCCGGCGATTGCGACGTAGTTGATGTCGTGGCCGGCGGTCGATGCGTACGCGCCGCCCTGTCCCCAGCCCGTCAGCCGCGTGTAGACCAGTCGTGGATTGCGCCCGGTCAGGACGTCCGGGCCGAGCCCGCGGCGCTCCATCGTCCCGGGTCGGTACCCCTCGAGGAAGACGTCGGCGGTGTCGGTCAGCCGGGCGATCAGCTCGGCACCGCCCGGCGCGCGCAGGTCGATCGTCAGCTGCTGCTTGCCGCGCACGAACTGGTCGGCCGCGTCGATCTCGTTGGCCTCCGGCCGTCGGATCTCGATCACTTCGGCGCCGAAGTCGGCGAGCACCATCGACGCGAAGGGCCCTGGTCCCATCGTGCTCACGTCGATGACCGTCATGCCGGCGAGCGGTCCGGGCGGTCCTTCGGCCGCGGGCGGCGGCGACTCGTCGTTCACGTGATCCGATGTCCTCTCGCGTGCCGTCGAACCAGCCCGTTACGTTCCTCACTGACAAACTAACAGTGATTGATACACTCCGCGCAGGTCGCCGGTCCAGCCGTCGAGCCTGCCGTCATCGGAGGAGACCACGTGCGCATCAGCATGCTCGCACCGTTCGACCCGGATGGGCTGCGGGCCACCGTCGAGCGGATCGGCGAGCTCGAGCGCAACGGTCTGGACATCGTCTGGGTGGGTGAGCCGTACGGCTTCGACGCCCCGACGACGCTTGCATACCTGGCCGCGCGATCGTCGCGGGTACAGCTGGGTGCCGGGATCCTGCCGGTCTACTCCCGCACCCCGACCCTGACCGCGATGACCGCGGCGGGCTTGGACTTCCTGTCCGGCGGGCGCGCCATCCTCGGCCTCGGCGCATCCGGGCCGCAGGTCGTCGAGGGCTGGCACGGGGTGCCCTACGACCGCCCGCTGCAGCGAACCCGCGAGATCGTCGACATCGCCCGGCAGGTATGGCGCCGCGACCGAGTGGTGCACGACGGGCCGGTCTACCACCTGCCCCTTCCACCCGATCAGGGCGTCGGTGTCGGCAAGCCGCTGAAGATGATGGTTCCGCCGCTGCGACCGGCCATCCCGATCTACATCGCCGCGCTGGGCGCGAAGACCGTCGAGTACACGGCGGCCGCGGCCGAAGGCTGGCTGCCGCTGTTCTTCGCACCCGCGCGGGCGAAGGAGGTCTGGGGCGACGCGCTCGCGGCCGGCTTCGCGAAGCGGCCGGCCGAGCTCGGCCCGCTGGAGATCTGCGCGGGCGGCATCGTCGCCATCGGCGAGGACGCGGCCGCGAAGCGCGATCTCGCGCGGCCGCAGATCGCGCTGTACGTCGGTGGCATGGGTGCGCGGGGGCACAACTTCTACAACGATCTGTTCGCCTCATACGGGTATGAGAAGCAGGCGCGCGAGATCCAGGACCTCTATCTCGACGGCAAGAAGCGCGAGGCCGAGAGTGCCATCCCCGACGCCTTCCTCGAAGAGGTGTCGCTCTGCGGACCGGCGTCCTACGTGAAGGAGCGGCTGGCCGCTTACCGCGACGCGGGTGTCACCGTCATCAACGTCGATGCGACCGGGTCCGACCCGGTGCGCACCGTCGCCGAGCTCGCCGCGCTGCTCTGAGGCGCGCCGACCGCCAGGAGGGTCATTGTCGACCATCAGTCCCGCTCCGGTGGAGCGTCGGGCCGGGCTCGCTTCCGTCGAGCTGCTCGAGCTGTACCGGCGGATGTTGCGCATCAGGCTCTTCGAAGAGCGGGCGGCGAAGCTGTACCAGGACGGCCACATCCCCGGGTTCCTGCACCTGTCCGTCGGCCAGGAGGCCGTGCCGGTGGGCGCCTGCTTCGCTCTCGACACCGACGACGTCATCACCTCCACGCACCGGGGCCATGGCCACGTGCTCGCGAAGGGCCTCGACGTCCGAGGCGCGTTCGCCGAGTTGTTCGGCAAGCAGAACGGCAGCTGCCACGGCCGGGGCGGATCGATGCACATCGCCGACCCAGCGCTCGGGATCTTCGGCGCGAACGGCATAGTCGGGGCAGGAGTCCCGATCGCGGTCGGCGCCGCCACCGCGGCGCAGCTGCGGGGGAACGGTCGGGTGGCGGTCGCGTTCTTCGGCGACGGGGCGCTGAGCACCGGCGCGTTCCACGAGGCAGCGACGCTCGCGTCGTCGTGGCAGGTGCCGGTCGCGCTGCTGTGCGAGGACAACCAGTACTCGGAGTTCACATCCACCGCAGCCCCGGAAGCCGCGCCCACCTTCGAGCACCGGGCGAAGGGGTACGGCCTCGACTTCGCCCGCCTCGACGGCAACGACGTCGCCGATGTGGCGCTGCAGATGCGTGAGATCGTCACGCGACTGCGGGCCGGCGGGCGGCCGCTGCTCGTCGAGGCCACCACGTTCCGCGTGCGCGGCCACTACGAGGGCGACCAGCAGCGCTACCGTGACCCCGAGCTGGACCGCGTCTGGCTCGCGCGGGACCCGATCGACCGGGCGCGGGCCGAGCTGCTCGCGCATGGGGGTGCGGACGTCGCCGCGGTCGATGCCGCGATGCAGGCCGAGATCGACGACGCGGTCGACTGGGCGATGGCGCAGGACGAGCCACCGGCGAGCGCGCTGTTCGACTACGTCGGCCCGGCGACGCAACCGTCGGCGCTCGAGACGCCGTTGCCGGCGGACGCCGAGCCGGTTCGCATGAGCCGCGCGGTTCGCGCCGCGCTACGGCATGAGCTCGCGGCCGACCCGCGGGTGTTCCTGGCGGGTATCGACGTCGGCGCGGGCGGCAACGTCTTCGGCCTGACCCGCGGACTTATGGCCGAGTTCCCCGGCCGGGTGCGCGACACCCCCATCGCGGAGGCCGCGATCGTCGGCATGGGGATCGGAGCGGCGATGGCCGGCATGCGTCCCGTCGTCGAGATCATGTACTCGGATTTCATGACGGTCTGCTTCGACCAGATCGTCAACCAGGCGGCCAAGCTGCGGTACATGACCGGCGGCAAGGTCAGCGTCCCACTGACCATCCGGACCCAATTCGGTGCCGGCCGCTCGTCCGGCGCCCAGCACTCGCAGAGCCTCGAAGCCATGCTCGCGCACGTGCCCGGGCTTGCAGTCGTGATGCCGTCGACGCCGGCGGACGCCTACGGGCTACTGCGTTCAGCGATCGCGTACGACGGCCCCGTCGTCGTGATCGAACACCGGCTGCTCTATGAGAAGAGCGGTCCGGGCTTTGCCGACGACCACATCGTGCCGATCGGCAAGGCCGCGATCATCCGTCCTGGTAAGGACGTGACGATCGTGTCGTACTCGCGCATGGCGCAGGAGAGCCTGGCGGCGGCCGAGCGGTTGGCGGCGGACGGGATCGACGCGGAGGTCATCGACCTGCGCACCATCGCGCCGCTCGACTGGGACGCTGTCCTCGCCTCCTTCGCCAAGACGAACCGGATGGTCGTCGCTCAGGAGGCGGTCGTCGATTTCGGAGTGGGCGCCGAGATCGCGGCTCGCGCGGTCGATGCCGGCTTCTGGAGCATCGACGCACCGGTGCTGCGGGTCGGCGCGCCGCCGACCCCCGCGCCGTACGCGCCGACGCTCGAACGGGCCTGGGTGCCCAGCGGTGAGCAGATCGAAACCGCGGTGCGCCGCGTCATGACCGTCTGAAGCAACCGAGGAGAACCATGAGCGAACTGACGGTGGAGCGCCAGGACGACGTCGCGATCGTGACGCTGAACCGGCCGGAGCGCCGCAACGCGCTGACCGCGAGCCTGATGGTCTCCATCGCCGAGACCCTTTCCGGGCTGGACGCGGACCAGGCTGTCGGAGCTATCGTGCTGACCGGCCATGACCCCGCGTTCTGCTCCGGGCTCGACCTGTCCGAGCTGTCGACGTCGGCGACGAACCTGCGCATCGACGAAACGGGCCGGCCGTGGCCGCGCCTGACGACGCCTGTCATCGGCGCGATCAACGGGCCCGCCGTGACGGGTGGTCTCGAGCTGGTGCTGCACTGCGACTTCGCGATCGCCTCTGAGCGCGCGGCGTTCGCCGACACGCACTCGCGCGTCGGTGTCATGCCCGGATGGGGGCTGTCGATGTTGCTGCCCCAGGCGGTCGGCCTGCGCCGGGCCAAGCAGATGAGCTTCACCGGCAATTACGTGCTGGCCGAGCAGGCGCTCCAATGGGGTTTGGTTAACCGCGTCGTGCGGCACGAGGCGCTCCTCGACGAGGCCGTGCAGACGGCCAAGGACATCTGCTCCAACGACCGCGACGCGGTCGCGACCCTGCTGACGCTCTACGACGACAACGCGGCCGACCAGATCGCCTCGGGCCTGCAGCGAGAGTGGACACTCGCGCGGGAGTGGCGTGACCGGGTGTTCAGCCCGGAGACGGTCGGGGCTCGGCGGTCCGGCATTCGCGAGCGGGGCCGGGACCAGATCTCGTGATCGCCCCCGAGGACGGCTGGGCCGATCGCGTCGCGGTGGTGACCGGTGCGTCGCGGGGGATCGGGCACGGCATCGCCCGGCGGCTCGCCGAGCGCGGGGCCTCGGTGCTGATCACGTCGCGCAAGGAGGACGCGGTACGTGCCGCGGCGGCCGCGCTTCCCGGCGATGTGCTCGGCGTCGCCACGCACGTCGCGGACGAGGACGGCGCGCGACGCTGTTTCGCCGCCGCCGTCGACCGATGGGGGCACGTCGACGTACTGGTGAACAACGTCGGCGTCAATGTGCACATAGGCCCGACGATCGGGATCGCGAAGGTGGCCTGGGACAAGACCATCGAGGTCAACCTCTGGGCTCCGCTGACGTGGACCCGGCTGGCGTTGCAGGCTGGGCTGGGCCGCTCCGGCACCGGTGCGGTCGTCAACGTGTCGTCCAACCTGTCGCTGGCGGCGGGCGGCCCGTCCGGTGTCTACGGCCTGACCAAGGCCGCGCTGAACTACCTGACCCAGCAGCTCGCCGTCGAGCTCGCGCCGGACGTGCGGGTGAACGCCGTCGCACCGGGTGTCATCGATACCGACATGGCGGCCATGCTGGTGGCTCAAGGCGACGCGCTGTCCAAGCAGTGGCCGTTACCGCGGTTCGGCCGGCCGATCGACATCGCCGACGCCGTGGAGTTCCTCGCCGGTCCGCGATCGTCCTGGATGACTGGGCAGATCATCGTCGTCGACGGCGGCGCCCGCCTCGTGGGCGCCAAGGAACTGCTCGACCGGGACGGCGGATGAGCCGTCGAAAGGAGCCGTCGGAAGGAGCCGTCGAAAGGAGCCGGCGCATGGATGACGTACTCGTCGAGCAGGTCGGCGACGGGATCACGCACGTGGTGTTGAACCGGCCGGACCGGTTCAACACGCTCGAGGCCGGCTCGGTGGAGCAACTGCATCGAGCGTTGGACGCCGTCGGGCGCGACCCGGCCTGCCGGGTGGTGGTGTTGCGCGGCAGCGGAAAGCACTTCTGCGCGGGCGCCGACCTGACCGGGCACGGGGTGGCTCCCGGCGGCGACGGGTCGGGCAGCCCGCAGGACTGGATGGCGACGCAGCAGCACATCGCCGCGCTGGTGCCGCGGCTGCGCGCGTTGCCGCAGCCGGTGATCGCGGCGGTCCACGGCGCGGCTTCTGGCGGTGGCTTCGCCCTTGCTCTCGCGAGCGACATCCGGGTCTGCACGACGGATGCCCGCTTCAATGCGGCCTTCGTGAAGGTCGGGCTGTCAGCCTGCGACATCGGTGTCAGCTGGCTGCTGCCGCGCGTCGTCGGTTCCGCGCGCGCGTTCGAGCTGCTGCTGACCGGCCGGTTCGTGGACGCCGTTGAGGCCGAGCGCGTCGGCATCGTCAGCGCGGTGGTGCCGCCGGCCGATCTGCTGGCGCGGGTCGGCGAACTAGCGGCGGCGATCGCGCGCAACAGCCCGTACGGCGTGCGCATGACGAAGAAGATCATGTGGGCGCAGCTCGAGACCGGCAGCCTGCAGGCCGGGATGGCGCTCGAGGACTCGACTCAGGTGTCCGCGGCGATGACCGCGGATCATCGGGAGGCGGTCGCTGCCTTCGCCGAGCGTCGCGCTCCCCGGTTCGAGAACCGCTGACGCTAGCGCGGGGCCATCCGGATCGCGCCGTCGAGCCGGATCACGTCGCCGTTGAGCATGCCGTTGTCGAGGATGTGCCCGACCAGCCCCGCGAACTCCGTCGGGTCGCCGAGCCGCGCGGGGTGGGGAACCTGAGCGGCGAGCGAGTCCTGCGCGTCCTGCGGCAGGCTCGCGAGCATCGGGGTCTTGAAGGTTCCGGGCGCGATGCACATGACCCGGATCTGTTTGTCGGCCAGGTCCCGGGCCACGGGCAGGAGCATGCCGACGACCCCGCCCTTGGATGCCGAGTAGGCGGCCTGCCCGACCTGGCCGTCGAAGGCGGCCACTGACGCGGTGGTCACGATCACGCCGCGGTCGCCGTCGACCGGCTCGTTGGCGGCCATGGCCAGCGTTGCCAGGCGGATCGCGTTGAACGTGCCGACGAGGTTCACGCGGACCACCCGTTCGAACTGTTCGAGCGGCATCGGCGCGCCCCGGCTGACTACCCGGCCCGGCGTCCCGATGCCGGCGCAGGTGACGAGCACGCGCAGCGGCGCCGCCTGCACGGCGACGTCGACGGCGGTCTGCATCGACTCGCCGTCAGTGACGTCGACGGGCGCGAACGTCGCGCCGATCTCCTCTGCCTTCTGCTGCCCGGGCGACGTGGCGAGATCCGCGATCACGACCTGCGCGCCGCGCCGGCGCAGCTCGGACGCGGTCGCGAATCCGAGGCCGCTCGCGCCCCCGGTGACCAGGGCGGATCCGTTGTCGACGCGCATGGGCAGGCCTTTCTGCAGGAGCGGTGGTCGGAATCGGAAGGCTCAGGTGGACGAGGCGAGGCCGACCAGCTCGCCGCCGTCGATGACGACGGTGGTGCCGGTGATGTAGGCGGCCTGGTCGGAGCAGAGGAAGGCAATCGTCTGCGCCACCTCCTCCGGCCGGCCGAGCCGATTCACCGGATTGGGACGGGCGCCGCGCTTCTGGTCGTACGCGACGATAGCGCGCACCAGGTCCGTGTCGATGCGCCCCGGCGCGATACCGACGACCCGGATGCCGTCCCGAGCCCATTCGAGCGCGAGCACCTTCGTAGCCATCTCCAGGGCCGCCTTCGAGCTGCAGTAGTGCGCGAGGCCGATCGACGGGTAGTACGACGCGGTGCTCGTGACGTTCACGACCACCCCGCCGCCGCGTGCGGCCATCGGGTCGTGCGCGCTCGCGGCCAGGAACCACGGCGCGGTGACGTTGAGCGCCAGCACCTGGTCCCACTGCGACCTGGACAGCTGCTCCGACCGCGTCGCCGGCGGCAGCATCCCCGCGTTGTTCACGAGGATGTCGATACCGCCCAGTTCCTCGACGACGGCGGGTACGACGGCCTCGAGCCCATGCGGGTCACCGAGGTCGGCTGCGATCGCCATCGCCGTGCCACCAGCGGCCCGAATGTCGAGGACCGGCTGTTCGAGCGCTTCCGCGCTGCGAGCCACGAGTGCGACGGCGGCGCCACGCCGCGCGAGCGCCCGGGCCGTTGCGGCACCGATGCCTCGGCTCGCACCCGTGATCAGCGCGATCTTGCCCACCGCGTCGCGCGGGCCTCCTTCGGTGGCGCCCGCTTGTGACATCGCCGGCACCTCGCCACCGCCTTTCGTCCCGCGTTTCACAACAGCGTTGGGTAGTCTAAGGCACTCGCCGCCGCGCTCGGGCCCTCGGTTCCAACGATTGCGCGTCGCGCCGTCCCGCAGCGGCCGCTCGGGGGTACTCTGCTGACGTGCCTAGACCGAAGACGCCGCTGATCTCGCGCCGCAAAGCGCTGGTGGCTGCTCTCGACATCATCGACCGGGATGGTCTGGACGCCATGCGCATCCGGCGTCTGGGTGAGGAACTCGGCGTCAACGGCGCGTCTCTGTACCACCACTTCAAGAACAAGGACGAGATCGTCGTCGGCGCCGCCGAGCTCGCGCTGCAGTACGTGCGCACGCCGGACACGCGCAACGAGGACTGGCCCGACTGGATTCTGCGCAACACCCGGCGCACCAGGGACGCGCTACTCGAACACCCGCATCTCATCCCCGTGGTACTCGGCCGCGCTCCGCTCGGTATTGGCACGAACATGATCGAATCGAGCGCCGCGCTGCTGGAGGAACAGGGCGTTCCGGCGGAGTTCATCCTGCCGCTCATGGAGACGCTGGAGATGCTCGCCATCGCGAGCGCGATGTACTCCCGGCGCGAGGACGACCTCGGCGGGGCGAAGCTCACTTACCATGACCACCCCACGCTTCTTCGGGCCTCCCGCAATCGGGACGGCGCCCAGGAGCAGCTGTTCGAAGACGCCTGTGCGTCGGTGATCGCGACGATCCAGGAACGGATCGCTGCGCGTCCGACCCAGCAGCGGCGCGCCCGCAAGCGCACCGCCGTCTGACTCATCACCTCCTTTTTCTTCTGCGCTGTCTCTGCGCTCTCTCCCGGCCGTGATCTGGTGCGCTGCACGCGTCTCCTGCCCTGATCGGGTCGATGGCTGCTCGGTTGACGGGCTAATCTAATACGGTTAGATTCATTGGCACCTGGTTGGGCCGTGAGCGCCGACGCCGGGTGATGTTCGGCTTGGGCCTCGGAGGACTGCGTGAAATTCAACATCATGTCGCTCGGCGACCACATAACCGATCCGGTAACCGGTCAGCGTTGGACAGTGCAGGAACGCTTCCGGATGTTCGTCGACATGGCGGTGTGCGCTGAAGCTGCCGGCTTCGGCGGCATCAACATGGGCGAGCACCACGGCATCGAGTACATCTACTCCGCGCCGCCGGTCATGCTGGCGGCGATCGCCGAGCGCACCACGACGTTGCGGCTGGGCACGGCAGTCACGCTTCTCGCCAACCTCGATGCCCTGCGCATCGCCGAGGACTATGCGACCGTGGATGTCCTGTCGGACGGCCGGGTCGACATCATCTCCGGGCGTGGAAATTTCTTCGCTTCCACCTACACCCTGTTCGGCCAGCCGCTCGAGGAGTCGAAGGACCGCTTCGCCGAGAATGCCGAGCTGCTCGACCAGTTGTGGAGCGGGAAGTCCGTGACCTGGACCGGCCGGTTCCGCGCGCCGATCAACGGCGAGTCCTTGCAACCGGCCCCTCTGCAGCCGGCCAGCGATGTGATGTGGATCGGTGGCGGCAGCTCGAACGAGTCCGTCGAACTGGCTGCCCGGTTGGGCTGGAAGCTGATGCTGCCGAGCGCCTTCGGTAACCCCGACTTCTTCGTCCCGGTCGTGGACCACTATCTCGAGAAGTGGGCGGAGCACGGCCATGTACACGCGCCGGAGATCGGCGCCGGCTGGCACGTCTTCATCGCCAGGGACGGCGCCGCCGCGCGTTCGGCGTGGAAGCCGCGGTACCGGGCCTACCACGAGTGGATGCAGCAACTGCTCGGTGTCGTCAATCCCGCGGTGCCGCAGCACAATGCCCGACCGTTCGACTTCGAGTGGCTGACCACGAACGGCCCGGCAATCGTCGGCAGCCCCGCCGAAGTGATCGATCGCATCGGCGCGTTGTCCGAGAAGCTCAAGGTGACGACGCACCTGCTCTACATGGACATGGGCGGCATGCCACAGAGGGAACTGTTCGACGCGATCGAGCTCGTCGGCACCGACGTCATCCCGCAACTGGCTAACGAGAAGGTCGGTATCTGAGTCAGGCGAGCACCACTTCGGCATCTCGCCGTGTCGCCGGACGGATCACGAAGAACGACACCGCGGCCAGCGTGGCTGCCGTGAGTTCGAAGACGGGAAAAGCCAGGCCGCCGGCCCCGATCGCCCCGATTATCGGAGTGAAGGCACCGGCGACTACGAACTGGGCGACCCCCATGAGTGCCGCGGCGGAGCCGGCGCGGCTGGGATGTGGCATCAGCGCGAGCGTCATCGTGTTGGGAATCAGCATGCCCGCGCTGATGAACACGACGAGCACGGGGCCGACGACGGCCGGCAGTGGGCCGTTGAGCGCGATCGCGACGACCAGCCCAGCAGTGGCGGCCACCATGGCCAGGCACGCAGCGGCGACCACCGGCTCGGCGCCGCGGCGGGCGGCGAAACGCGTGCCCACCAGGTTGCCGCCAATGAAGCCCACGGCGCTGACGCCGAACGCGGCGGCGAACTGGGTGGGCGTCAGATCGAATCGCAGCTTGAGGACGAACGACGCGGCGGAGATATAGCCGAACATCGCCGCGAAGGCCAGCGAAAGGGTAAGGGTGAGCGCGACATAGTGCTTGTCGACGGCGAGGCTGCGCCAGTCGGCGAACAGCGCCGCCCCGCCTCGCGAACGGCGCGTGGCCGGGTTGATCGTCTCGGGCACCATGGTCGTCCCGACCGCGATCACCAAGCCCAGACAGGCCATAGCGACGAACACCCCACGCCAGCCGCCGATCCGCTCGATACCCGCACCGATCATCGGAGCGACGATGGGGGCGACACCCGCGATCAGCAGCAGCCGGCTGTACATGGTCGCCGCCGCGGCTCCAGTCGTCGTGTCCCGCACGGCGGCCCGGGCGCAGACCATTCCCGCGGCCGCCGCCAGCCCCTGCACCAGACGTAGCCCGACCAACGCCTGGATCGACGGCGCCACGGCGCAACCGAGTGAAGCTGCAACGTAGATCGCGGCACCGGCGATCATCGGCCGGCGCCGCCCGATGGCATCGCTGATGGCGCCGGCGACGAGCTGACCCACGGCCAGCCCCACGATGAAGGAGGTCAACGTGAGCTGGCCGGCAGCGTCGCTGGCATGCAGGTCGGACACCATCCGCGGCAAGGCCGGCAGGTAGGTGTCGGTCGAGAACGCGCCGAAGGCGTTGACCAGTCCTAGGAAGGCCAGAAGGACACCGGGCCGCGACACCGTCCGGTCCGCGGCGGACATCAGCCGAGTTCGCGCAGCCGAGCCTTGACGACCTTGCCGGTGGTGTTGCGTGGCAGTTCCTCGACGATGACGACGTGGTGCGGCGCCTTGTACTTGGCGATGTGACGCGTGCAGTGCTCGCGCAGGTCGTCGAGTGTGATCGCGCCGCCTTCGCGGACAACCACGAACGCCTTGCCGACTTCGCCCCATTTCGCGTCCGGCACTCCGATGACGGCCACGTCGACGACGTCCGGGTGCGTGGCGAGGACGCGCTCGACCTCAGCCGGCGCGACATTCTCACCGCCGGACTTGTACATGTCCTTGAAACGGTCGACGAGGTAATAGAAACCGTCCTCGTCCCGCCAGGCCGCGTCACCGGTCCGGAACCAGCCGTCGACGTGCGACCCGTCCTGGGCGGGATCTCGCCGCCAGTAGCCGGGCGTGACGCTCGGACCCTTGATCCACACCTCGCCGACGGTGGTGCCCTGGACATCCGACCCGTCCTCTCCGACCAGGCGGACGTGGGTGAACGGCACGGCCCGGCCGCAGGAAGTAGGGCGGTTGTAGACCTCGTCGGCGGGCATCGTTGTGACCGCCGGACCGAGTTCGGTGCCGCCGTAGGCCTGCCGGAGCAGGACACCCTTGCTGTCCCAGCGATCGAGCAGCTCGCGCGAGGGGACACCGCCGGCGACTTGGGCGAAGCGCAGCGAGTTGAAGTTGCCCTCGGCGAAGGCCGGCTGCTCGCTCAGCATCAGCCACATGACGGGCGGGGCGGTGAAGTGGGTGATGCCCTGCGCGGGGTCGGCGAGCAGGCTCGCGACCGACGGGGCGTCGAAGCGCCGCATCGTCGCGACGCAGCCACCGGTCAGCAACATCGGTGCCGACACCGTGGTCAGTCCGCCCGCGTGGAACAGCGGCATCGGGTTGAGGTGCACGCAGCCCGGTCCGGTCATTCCGGCGTCGGCGGCCGTGTTGAACGTCTGCCAGGTCATCGTCTTGGGCGACGTGATGGCGCCCTTGGGCGTGCCGGTCGTCCCCGAGGTGTGCAGGATGTGCGAGGGCCGGTCCAGGGGCAGGTCGTCGCGCGGCTCCACGTTCGGTGCGCCGGCGACCGCCTTGTCGTAGTCGGTGGCCGGGTCGTCGCAGCGCCAGCTGAGCGCGACCGGAGCGTTCACCGCCGCCGCGATCTGGACGGCGCTGTCCCGCCAGACGTCATCGTGGATCACGATCGACGGCTCCGCGTCCTGGGCCAGTTCGACCAGTTCCGGAAGGGCCAGCCGCCAGTTCAGCGGCACCATGATGGCGCCGAGTCGCATGCACGCGAACTGAACCTCGAACGTGCGGGTGTCGCCTTCGGCAAGGAGCAGGACCCGGTCGCCGATACCGACGCCGAGCCCGCTGAAGGCGCCGGCGAGGCGCCCGACCCGGTCGTCGAGCTCGGACCAGGTGTAACGCTCACCGGACTCGATGTTGCGCAGCGCAGGAGCGCAGCCGAAACGGTGCGCGTTGACCCGAACCCAGTCGGTGGACACGTCGACCACAAAACGTCCTTTCGCGCGGGCGCGATCGGCCTCGCGAGCTTTCGCGAGCGGAGATGAAGGCGTATGTTTCCAGAAATCTAACGCTGCTTGCTGAAAGAGACAAGGCCATCGTGACTGCGACGTCGTTGATTCTCTCGCCTATCAAGCTCGGCCCGGTAGAGGTCCGCAACCGCACGGTCGTGACCGCGCACGGTGCGAGCGAGATGTTCCGCAATCCCATGCTGCCGGCCGCGCCGTACATCGAGTACCTGCGCCGCCGCGCCGCCGGTGGGGTCGGGATGATCATCGCGCAGGCGCTCTACGTGAATCCGGCCGGCGACTACGCCGACGAGTTCACCGAGCGCCATGCCCGGCTGGCGGAGGCGGTCAAGGCAGAGGGTGCCACCCTGCTGCTGCAGCTGGTGCACCTGGGCGCGACGTTCCGTTCCGAGGCCGACGTGCATCGACCGCCGCTGTGGGGCTTCAGCACGACGGTGACCGACCACGGCGAGGTCGCGCACGCGATGACCGGCGAGCAGATCGAGATGATGATCGCCGGGTACGGGCGCATCGCCCGGATGGCGGTGGACGCCGGGTTCGACGGGTGCGAG
>JAODNL010000029.1 GCA_025465405.1 Pseudonocardiales bacterium
CGCAAGGTGATCTCACCGTCCTGGTACCGGCTGAGAACGCCGAGGTCGTCGGGGTCCGCGACGTCGTCGGCCAGGAGGGTCTCGATCGGGTCTTCGAGGTGCTCCGCGCGCCGCACACTGAGGAGCCCACCAACTGGTCGCGCCGGTACAAGGCCAACGGCGAGAAGCTGGCTTCCGGCGACGTGAACAAGGTGGCCGAGGTCGTGCGTGACCTGTGGCGCCGCGATCGCGACCGCGGGCTGTCCGCCGGTGAGAAGCGGATGCTGGCCAAGGCCCGGCAGATCCTCGTCAGCGAGCTCGCGCTGGCTGAGGGCACCAACGAAGACAAGGCCGAGATCGTGCTCGACGAGGTGCTCGCCGAGGCCGTGGCCTGAGCAAGGAATCGTCTGGAATGGCGGCGAACGGTCGACTGACCGTCGCCGCCATTCTCGTTGCTGCGGGAGACGGACGGCGGTTGGGCGCCGACGTTCCGAAGGCGTTCTGCATCGTGGCCGGGCGCACGCTGCTGGAGCACGCGGTCGATCGATTCGTGGGGCATCCAGGTATCCGTGACGTGATCGTCGCGGCGCCCGGCGCCCTGCTGGAGTCGGCCGCGGCGCTCGTTCCCGAGGTCGCGGTCGTGCCGGGCGGCCGGACCCGCCAGCTGTCCGTCGCGGCAGCTTTGGCCGCGGTGGCCGACGACGTCGACGCGGTTCTCGTGCACGACGTGGCCCGGCCGTTCGTCCCGGCCGAGGTGATCACGCGGGTGCTGGCGGCACTGGCCGGGGGAGCGGATGCGGTCGTTCCGATCCTTGCGGTCACCGACACGATCCGGCGCGCCGACCCCGCCACCGGGGCCCTGGTGGAGACGCTCGATCGGTCCACGCTCGTCGCGGTGCAGACCCCGCAGGGCTTCTCCCGATCGGTGCTCGCCCGGGCGCATTCCGGCTCTCGCGGCGAGGACGCCTCGGACGATGCGGCGCTCGTCGAGGCATTGGGCGCCACGGTGGTCCCGGTTCGCGGCGCCGAAGAGGCATTCAAGGTCACCCACCCGTGGGATCTCGTCCTGGCCGAGGCCGTCGCGACGTGATGCGTACCGGCATCGGGGTGGACGTCCATCCGATCGAGACGGGCCGTCCCTGCTGGCTGGCCGGTCTGCTCTGGGAGGGCGTGGACGGCTGCGGCGGACACTCGGACGGCGACGTCGCCGCGCACGCGGCGTGTGACGCGCTGCTGTCCGCGGCCGGGCTGGGCGATCTCGGCGAGGTGTTCGGCACGGCCGATCCGCAATGGGCCGGCGCGTCGGGCGTGGCGCTGCTGGCCGAGGTCGTGCGCCGCCTCGATGGGGCCGGGTGGGGCGTCGGCAACGTGGTGATCCAGGTGATCGGAAACCGGCCGAAGATCGGGCCGCGACGGGCCGAGGCCGAGGCGACGCTGTCCCGTGCGGTGGGTGCCCCGGTGTCGGTGAGCGCCACCACCACCGACGGTCTCGGGCTAACCGGCCGCGGTGAGGGCGTTGCCGCGATCGCCACCGCACTCATCTCCAACTGAGGGCTCTGCCCAGCGATCATCATGCAACCGGGCGCCCCGGACACCACGATCGCATGATGATCGTTTACGGACAGCTAGCCGAGAGCGTGCGCCAGATCGCTCCAGAGGTCGTCGACGTGCTCGATGCCGACCGACAGCCGCAGCAACGTGGGCGGCGCGCCGTGCGCGGCGTCGATCGGGTACCGGGCTCGTCGCTCGATCAGCGACTCGACACCGCCGAGGCTGGTCGCGTGGGTGATCAGCCGAACCGACTCGCAGATCCGCTCGGCGTCCTCGGCTGATCCGGCGAGCTCGAACGCGATCATCGCGCCGTAGCCGCCGTGCAGCCGGGTGGCCCGCTCGTGACCCGGATCCGACGGCAGGCCGGGGAACCGCACGCGCGTCACTGCCGGGTGTGCCGCGAGCCGTTGCGCGAGTTCGAGCGCGTTCGCCTGTGCCCGCTGCATCCGCACGGCCAAGGTGCGCAGTCCGCGCAGCGCGAGATATGACTCCAGCGCCCCGGGGATCGCGCCGGTCAGCCCCCGCCGTGACCGCAGCGTCTCGGCCAGTTCGTCCGACCGCATGACGAGCGCGCCCATCAGCAGGTCCGAATGCCCGGACAGATACTTCGTCGCCGAATGCATGACGACGTCGGCGCCCAGCTCCAGCGGCCTGAGCAGCAGCGGCGTGGTGAACGTCGAGTCGATGACCACCAGCGCCCCGGCGTCGTGTGCCGCCGCGATCAGCACCGGCAGGTCGGCCACGCCGAGGAGCGGGTTCGTCACGGACTCGAGCCAGAGCAGGCCCGCGCCGGGTAACGCGGCGACGACCGCGGCCGTGTCGGTGATGTCCACCGGGCGGACCGCCATCCGGCCGAGCTCCTGCTGCGCGTCGAAGATGGCAACGGATCCCGAGTACGCGGTCGACGGCACGACGGCCACCGCCCCGGCCGGCTGCCCCTCGACGATTGCGGCCGTGGCCGCCATCCCGCTGCTGAACGCGAGCGCGGTGCCGCCCTCGAGTGCGCCCAGCGCCTGCTCGAACGCGCGGATCGTGTCGCTGCCGTCGTGCCTGAGGTAGCGGTTGTCGTCGGGCGCGTGGTGAAACGGCGCGGCCAGGACGATCGGCGGGTTCAGCGGGGCGTCGGGGACCGGCGGCTGCCGGCCGCCGGCGACGACGAGGGATTCCGGGCGAAGCTCAGCGCGGCTCACGCCGCTGACGGTATCGGGCGTGACGAGTCAGTTGACCACGCCGGCGATCCGGCGGAAGTTTCCGAGAACCTCGTCCGCGACCGCGGGGACGGACGAGGCGACGACGGCGGCCACGTCGTCGAGCTTGGCCTCGAGGACTTCGACCACAGCCGGTACGGCGGCACCGAGCTCGGTGAGCACCCGCTGCAGGTCGGCGGCGGTGGCCAGGACGTGCCCGGGCGATCCGGCGATGGCGACCGGCACCGCGGTCACACCGGCCAGCGCCTGGTGCGGGAACCGGTCAAGGAAGACCTTGAGCAGCCCGGTGTAGCTGCCCTTGTACGACGGTGTCGCCACGATCAGCAGCCGCGCCGCGCGCACCGCGTCCACGGCGTCGGGCTGTGGGTGGGCCGGTGCGACGGCGACCTCGGTGACGCTGATCCCGACTATGTCGGACAACTCGAGCGTCCGGGTTCCAGCCAGCTCCACGCCCCGCGCGGCGAGTTCGGCGGCGAGCGCATCGGCCAGCGCGGTGGCCAGCGTTGCGGTGCGCGAACCCGCGCGGGGATTGCCGTTCAGGATCACCAGGTCGCTCACGTCGTCCTCGTCAATCATGTCGATGCGGTCAGGGGTGTGTGCCCGACGGGGTGGTAGTCGCCGCGGTGATAGACCAATGCCGAAGGCCGGTCGCTGGGGGAGAGCTCGATGTGCAGGATCTCGACGACGATCAAGTGGTGGTCGCCGAGCTGGATCCGCTCGCGCACCGCGCCCCGCAGCCACCGCCGCGACGCCTCGAGCACTGGCTCGCCGGTGCCCAGTCGGCGCCACTCGACCGGCGCGGCAAAGCGGTCCACACCGCTCGTCGCGAACGTCCGCGCCAGCTCGTGGTCGTCGTGGCCCAGGAAGTTGACGACGAGGGTGTCGGCCGCACGCAGGTGGGGCCAGGTGGACGACGTGGCGCTGATCGCGAACGTGACCAGCGGTGGCGCCAGCGACACGGACGCGAGCGAGGTCGCGGTGAAACCGGCGGGACCCGTGCCGGCGTCCAGCGTGATCACCACGACGCCGCCGGCATGGTGGCGGAACAGTTCGCGGAAGCGGGTTGTGTCGATTCGGGTTGCCTCGATGGGCATGGCGACAGGCTCCGAGAGATCGGAAGACGGACGGGAAAGCGTGTCAGTGCGGCGCCGCGGGTGTCAGGCCAGGCCGCAACGGCCCGTCCGGACAGGCGGCGGATGCGACGCGCAGCAGGTCGATGTGACCGCGCGAGACGAGCCGGGGCCGGCGGGGCATGGTTCGAGCCTGCCGTGGCATTCCGCATCTGTCAAATGTCTATCGACTTACTAGACATGACTCGCGGCGGCCGGTGGGTGGTGGCGGTCACTACGATGTCGGGGTGACGCTGCACATCTACGATTCGGCGACCCGGTCGCTGCGGGAGTTCGTCCCGCTCCAACCCGGTTCCGCGTCGATCTATCTGTGTGGCGCCACGGTGCAGGCTCCCCCGCACATCGGCCACATCCGCAGCGGTGTCAACTTCGACATCCTGCGGCGCTGGCTCACCTACAGCGGCGTTGACGTGACGTTCATCCGCAACGTGACCGATATCGACGACAAGATCCTGCGGAAGTCGGCCGAGGCCGGCCGGCCGTGGTGGGCGTGGGCGGCGCTGCACGAGCGGAACTTCCGCGAGGCCTATGAGGTCCTCGGCTGCCTGCCGCCGACCTACGAACCGAGGGCTACCGGCCACATCACCGAAATGATCGAGCTGATGCAACGGCTGATCGACTCCGGCCATGCGTATGCGGTCGAGGGCGACGTCTACTTCGACGTTCGCTCGTTCCCGGCGTACGGATCGTTGTCGCGGCAGCGTCTCGATGCAATGCACCCCGCCGGCGACACCGAGGGCGAGGACCGCAAGCGCGACCCGCGCGATTTCGCCTTGTGGAAGCGGCACAAGGACGGCGAGCCGGACACCGCATCCTGGCCGACGCCGTGGGGCCGCGGCCGCCCGGGCTGGCACCTCGAATGCTCGGCGATGGCCACGAAGTACCTCGGCTCGACGTTCGACATCCATGGCGGCGGTCTCGACCTCGTCTTTCCCCACCATGAGAACGAGATCGCGCAGTCCGTCGCGGCCGGCGACCGCTTCGCCCGGTACTGGATGCATAACGCCTGGCTGACCATCGGCGGCGAGAAGATGTCGAAGTCGTTGGGCAACTCGCTGCTCGTCACCGAGATCGTCAAGCGCTGGCGGCCGGTGGAGGTGCGGTATTACCTCGGCGCCGCGCACTACCGCAGCAACGTGGAGTTCTCCGCGGAGGCGCTCGACGAGGCCGCCGCCGCGTACCGGCGTATCGAGAACTTCGTGCAGCGGGCCACCGAGCTCGCCGGACCCACCGAGCCCGGGCCGGCCTGCGCCGAGTTCGACGCCGCCATGGACGACGATCTCGGCGTGCCGCAAGCTCTTGCCGCGATCCACAATGTCGTGCGCGACGGGAACTCGGCGCTCGCCAACGGTGACGTCACGACGACCCGAGGCTCGCTTGCCTCGGTGCTCACGATGACCGACGTCCTGGGCATCTGCCCGTCCGCCTGGGACGAGACGAAGGCGGCGGACCTCACGCCGGTCGTCGACGCGCTCGTGCATGTGGCGCTCGAGCAGCGCGCCGCGGCCCGCGCGCGCAAGGACTTCGCGGCGGCCGACGCGATCCGCGACCAGCTCGCGGCGGCCGGTGTGCTGGTCGAGGACACCGCGGCGGGACCGCGCTGGACATTGAAGGAACACCTCTGATGGCCGGAAACTCCCGTCGCCAAGGCGCCATCCGCAAGTCCAAGAAGGGCGCGAGCACCGGGTCGGGTGGGCAGAGCAAGCGCGCGCTACGCGGCAAGGGGCCGACTCCGCCGGCGGAAGCGCGCAAGGGTCACCCCGCCGCCCGACGAGCTGCCGCGGCCGGGCGCAGGGAGCAGGGTCGCGGCGCCGCGCGCGGTGGCGAAGCGGCCGAACTGCTCGTCGGCCGCAACCCGGTCGCCGAGGCGCTACGGGCGCGGGTGCCGGCCACCGCGCTGTACGTCGCGATCGGCATCGATTCCGACGAGCGCGTCACCGAGGCGGTCCGGCTCGCCGGCAATCGCGGAATCTCGCTGCTGGAGGTCAGCCGCGCGGAGCTGGACCGCAAGACCGGTGGCCTGCTGCACCAAGGTCTCGCCCTGCAGGTGCCGCCGTTCGCATATCGCGAACTTCGCGACGTGCTGGCCGCCGCCGCCGAGTCCACCACGGCGCCGCTGCTCGTCGCGCTGGACGGCGTCACCGATCCGCGCAACCTCGGCGCCGTCATCCGCTCGGCGGTTGCGTTCGGCGCGCACGGCGTGATCCTGCCGGAACGGCGCGCGGCCGGAGTGACCGCGACCGCGTGGCGGACGTCCGCGGGCACGGCCGCGCGCATCCCCGTGGCGCAGGTGACGAACCTGGTCCGTGCCCTCAAGGAATGCCAGCAGGCCGGGCTTTACGTGATCGGCCTGGACGCCGACGGCCCGACCACCCTGGACGACCTGCAGATGGGCACCGATCCGGTCGTCGTCGTGGTGGGTTCGGAGGGGCGCGGCCTGTCCCGGTTAGTGGGCGCGACGTGCGACCTGACCGTCTCGATCCCGATGGCCGACGCCGCCGAGTCGCTGAACGCATCGGTCGCCGCAGCCGTCACGCTGGCTGAGATCGCGCGCCGGCGACGGACGTGAAGCGGCTGGTCGCGGCCGGCGTTCTCGGCACGCTGATCATCACCGGGTGCTCGAGCGTCACGCAGGGCAGCGGCCAGGCGCGGCAGGCGAGGACAACGTCGCACTCCGCCGACTTTCCCTCCACGTCGGCAAGCCAGAGTTCCTCGGCTGCGTCGAGCACCACCGCCACGGCACCCACGACGAGCCCGTCGGCGATCACCGGCCCGACCCGCCAGCAGCGGGAGGACCGGTTGACGGCACAGAGCAACGGCGAGGCGCACGTGCTCGTCGCCGTGCCCGGTGGCTTCGAAGCGGCGACCTACGACCGCGTGGGCGGCATCCAGTTCTGGCGCAGCGTAGGTCGCGCGGTCGACTGGACCCGGACGGGCGGCAGCAGGTACCCGGACGAGGTCGACGGCCGGCCGTACCAGGTGGCTGTCAGTGGGGCTCGGTTGCGAGGAATGGTGCACGCGACGTTCATCGTGAAGGGTCAGTTCACCGCCGACAACAGCGGGCTGGCCGTCGCCTACACGACCGGGCCGAAGGGCTGGGGCGCCATCAAGGCAGAGCCGAGCGGCAACATCGGGCCGTCCGGGCAGCCGGTCGGCGCCGACCGCATCGGCCTGTCGCTGAACTTCGGGTTCGTCTCAGGTCGGCTGCAGACGCAGGACTGCCCGCTCAACCAGCCGATTGCGAACTGCGGCGCGAACCCCGTCACGAAGCTGTGGGCCTGGACCGGCGCCGACTTCCGCCGAGTGTGACGACGGGAAGCCCGCGGTCCGGCCGGGGCGCAGGCTCCCCGTCGTCAGCTCTTGATGCTCAGCCGAGCCGCTCACCGGTCTCGGGGTGGAACGCGTGCTCCTCGCCCGGCTGCACGTCCAGGTCGAGCACCTCCCCGATGCGCGGCGGGACGCGCCCGTCGAAGCGCACGATGAAGTGCTTGTCGGCGGGGTCGTCGCCTTGCAGCGAACCGTAGACGTAGGCATCCGCGCCGAGTTCTTCGACGAGCTTGACCTCGAGCTTGAGCCCGCTGCCGCCGTTCTGCGCGACCGTGAACGACTCCGGCCGCACGCCCAGCGTGATCGTCGACACCCCGGCGGCGCGCGCGGCCTCGGACACCGAATTCTGCAGCGGCAGCACGATGTTGCCCAGCTGCGCGCCGCCCGGTACGAGGTTCGCGGTGCGCAGGTTCATTGCCGGCGAGCCGATGAAGCCGGCGACGAACGCGTTGGCCGGCCGGTCGTAGAGGTTGCGCGGTGTGTCGCACTGCTGCAGCAGGCCGTCCTTGAGCAGCGCCACCCGGTGGCCCATGGTCATGGCCTCGACCTGGTCGTGGGTCACGTAGATCGTGGTGGTGCCGAGACGTGCCTGCAGGGCCGCGATGTTGGCTCGGGTCTCGACCCGCAGCTTCGCGTCGAGGTTGGACAGCGGCTCGTCCATGAGGAACACGCTCGGCTCGCGCACGATCGCACGGCCCATCGCGACGCGCTGCCGCTGGCCGCCGGACAGCGCCTTGGGCTTGCGGTCGAGGTACTTCTCGAGGTCGAGCAGCTTGGCGGCCTCGCGCACCTTGTCCTGCCGTTCGGTCTTCGACACGCCCTTGAGCTTGAGCGCGAAGCCCATGTTCTCGGCGACGCTCATGTGCGGGTAGAGCGCGTAGTTCTGGAACACCATCGCGATGTCGCGGTCCTTCGGGGGCCGCCGCGACACGTCCTTGCCGCTGATGCGGATCTCGCCGCTGGCGATGTCCTCGAGGCCTGCGAGCATGCGCAGGGCGGTGGACTTGCCGGACCCGGACGGGCCGACGAGCACCATGAACTCGCCGTCCTTGATGTCCAGGTTCAGCGAGTCGACCGCGGGAATCGGATTGCCGGGGTAGAGGCAGGTGGCCTCGACATAGCTGACTTCAGCCATGGGGAACTCCCTTTATCGGTGTGTGCTACCGCGCCGGGTACGGGTGTCGTCACTCGCGCTGGCTAGGCGTTTCGTGTGGGCACCTCACGGATTTCCGGTCGGTCCGCAGTGATCTGCCCCACCGATGTCGAAGGCAGTGCCGACCGACCGGCATAGCGGTCGGGCAGTGATATTTGACACGGTCAACCCGTGCCACGTCAATGGCCGCCCCGACGGGTGGTGTGGCGGGAGCTCGTCGCCGGCCAGTTTTCCCCGCTGGCGACCGCTTGCGGGTCACTCTTCCCCGCTGCGGACCGCTTTCAGGCCCACATTCGGCAGCCAGCGGGGAAAAGCGCGAGGCGGCCGGCGGGCTTGCGCTCCGGTCGCCGTGGTGTCAGACCGTGTCGACGTACTTCTTGGGCGGCGTGAAGAACTCGGTCGGCGCCGGCTCCCCGCGCAGGGTGGCGACCTCGTCGCGGACCGCGGACATGATCGTGTCGGTGATCTCGCGCAGTGTCGCCGCGGCGGGTTCCGCACCGCGATACCTGCTGAGGTCCAGCGGTTGCCCGACGGACGCCTCGACCAGGTGCCGTTTCAGCAGGTCCAGCACCGGGTTGCCCTTGCGGTGCTGCGCCCCCCACTGACCCACCGGAACGACCGGCGTGTCCGGCGACAGCAGCACGAGCCGCGCGATACCGGTCTTGGCCTGCATGGGCCACTGCGCCGGATCCCGCGTGATCGTGCCCTCCGGGTAGATGACGATCGCCTCGCCGCGCTCGAGAGCCGACACAGCCTCGCGCAGCGAGTTCGACGCGTCGTTCGTGCCGCGGTAGACCGGAATCTGCTTCGCGCCGCTCATGATCTGCCCGATGACCGGCTTGCCGAACAGTCCGGCCTTGACCATGAACCGGGGAACCCGCCCGGACTGCCACACCATGCGCGCCATCAGCACCGTGTCGATATGCGAGACGTGGTTGATCGCGATGATGACGCCGCCGCGCGACGGCGGTGTCACCCGGTCGAGGTTTCGCCAGCGAACTCGGAACAGAAGGCTGTCGAGCGGATACAGGATGGCGACGCACAACCTGATCCAGAAGCCGGCCTTCGGCTTGTGCAGTCGGCTCACCTGACGCCCTTTCGTGGTTACGGTGACGTAAGTAGTCTGCCGGTTCAGCGCGCCAGGCGCCTACAAGGGTCGCCGACGGCCGCGCGGTAGCCTCGAACCGCTGCCGCCTTAGCTCAGATGGCCAGAGCAATCGCCTTGTAAGCGATAGGTCGTCGGTTCGATCCCGACAGGCGGCTCAGTCGGCGACAGCCTCACGCGAATTTGACGGGCCTGCTGCTGTCCACCATCATCATCTCCAGGGCGGGCGGCCGAGGGGCTTGGCGCATAGCCGGAGCAGCACTGATTCCGGCAGCAACGGCGGCCCGGTGCCGGTATAGCGGGGGCGATTCGGAAGGGATTCCCGCTGTGTCCAGACCGGTGAGCCGCGCGCTCGGCTTCACTGCTGCAGTGGGTACCGCTCTCGTTCTGCTCATCGCCGGTGGGGTCGCCACCGCCGCTGCGCCATCGACGGCCACGCCATCCACGACCACGCCGTCCACGGCCACGCCGTCCACGGCCACGCCTGCGCCGGCGGCGACGTTCGCGCTGGGCGCCTATGCTGCCGGGCCTGTCACGTCAGCGGGAACGCCCCTGACCGGGCTGGAGTCCCAACTCCGTACAAGCGTCGCTGTGGCCTCGAGCTTTCGCGGGTGGGGCGACCTGTTCCCCGACCCGACCCAGCTCGCGGACAGCGCGACCGGACACACCCTGCTCGTCGCCTGGGACCTCGGGGCCACGTCGGCGACCAGGTTCAGCACGTTCACCAGCCACCAGCACGACAGCTACCTCACCCAGGAGGCGGCGGCCGCGGTGGCGTACGGCAAGCCGTTCTACATCCGTCCGTGGGCGGAGATGAACGGCGACTGGACGGCCTTCCAACCGACCCCGGCCGGCGATCGTCCGGCGGGCGGGAGCTACGCGCAGTTCATCGCGGCGTGGCGCTACGTCGTCACTTTCTTCCGCGGGCATGGCGCGAGCAACGTGCGCTGGGTGTTCAATCCGACGGCCGACACCTACGCCGGTACCACCCCGGTCAGCTCGATCTGGCCGGGCCGCGCATACGTCGACGTGCTCGGGCTGGACGGATACAACTGGGGCTCGGGCGGCCAGTTCGCCTGGCGCGGTTTCAGCGACATCTTCACCGCCCAGTACGCGCGGCTGACGGCGCTCGATCCCGGTCTGCCGGTGTGGGTGTGCGAGACCGGCAGCAAGGAGCCGCTCGAAGACGACGGCGCGCCCGTCGATCCGGCGCACAGCAAGGCAGCCTGGTACCAGGGCATGGGCTCGTGGCTCGTCGGGAAGAGGGTGCGCGCCGTCGTGCTCTTCGACGCCCGGAAGGAGCGCGACTGGCGGGTCTCCTCCGACCCCGCGGCCCTCGACGTGGTCCGTCGAGTCGCCGCGGCGGCGCTGAAATCGGTGCCGGCGGTTGGGCCGGCGCCGTCGGTCCAGGCCACGGTGTCGGTGCGCGAGACCGCGACCGTCCGCGCCCACGTCCGAGCCCGAGCCAGCATCCGGGCCGTCGGGCGGTCTTGGGTCGGTTATGGCGCGGCGTCGGTACAGGTGCGGTCCAGTGTGGTTGTCACGATCACGTCGCTCGGGCTGACCGCCGAGGCGGCCCGCGCCAGTGCAACTGCGACAGCCCGGGCCAAGGCCCGTACCGCCGCGACGGCTCGGGCCGGCAGTCTGGCCCGCAGCCGCGCACGGGCCACGGCTGCCTCCCGTGCTCGTCAGGCTGCCAGTGCCCGCGCCCGGGCCGCGATCCTCGCTGCCCGCCGGTAGCGGGAAGACTGGCGGCCGAGCCGTCCCGCCGCTCCAGCGCTCACGCCTGGCGGCGGGGAATCATCCGCAACAGAGCCAGTCCGGCGCCGAGCAGGGCGAACGCGGCCAGCAACAGCCATACGACGTTGACACCGGGAGCTGCCAAGCCGGCGCCACCAGCGGCGACTCCGGCCATTCCACTTGTCTGATACATGTCTCTTACCAGTTCCTTTTCTTGTGCGTGACGGTGTCCCAGAGCGCTTTGCCCTGGGTGGCCTGAAGGAAGAAGTCGAAGCCCATCTCGACGACCAGGACGGAGGCAAGCAGCATCTGCAGCCGGCCGCGCGAGCGCACGGTGATGACCCGCTCGGCGGCGAAGACGATCGTGACGGCAGTCCAGAACGGGTGCAGGTGGACTGTGCCGGTGGCCGCCAGGGACCAGACGATCGTGGCCAGGTAGGCGGCAGTCACGAGGACGCCCACGTGAGTAAGCACCTGACGGCCCCAGTACCGCGCCGTCACCCGAGTGAGGCCGTAGTCGATGAGGTTCTCCAGCGCCCCGCGCTTCCACCGCAGCCGCTGGAGCCACAGCTCGCGCCAGTTGGTCATGATCTCGGTCTCGAGCATGCACTCCTTCGGGCTGAGGATGCCGTAGCCGAGGTGCAGCAAGGCGAGCGTCAGCTCGTTGTCCTCGGTGAGTACGTGCGTGTCATAGACGAGGGCCTGGCCGCCCGGCAGCGAACCGGTGGCCCGAGCCGCGATCACCTCGCGCAGCACCTTCACCTGGAACAGGGCGGCCGTGCCGGTCAGCACCAATACCTTGCCGCGCAACCGGTGCACGTCGCGCTCGTAGCGGGCGTATTCGTTGCGCTGCAGCATGCCGACGAATCCGCCCCCGGGACCGCCGCGAAACGTCCCGCCGACGCCGCCGATGATCCGTTTCGATCGGGACGTCTCGCGGGTTCCCAGACGTGACAGTGCGCCGTGCACGAATCCGGTGTCGAGTGCGGAATCGGCGTCCAGCACCAGGATCGCGTCGTCGTCGCGCAACAGAGGAAGCAGCCGGACCAGGGTCTGGTTGAGCGCTCCGGCCTTCTTGTCGGTGTTCGCGAGGGTGGGAAGGATCAGCGCGTCACCGCGCTCTCGCACCACCTCGGCGGTCAGGTCCGAGCAGTTGTCCGGGATGACGATCACGAGGTCGGGTCGACGGACCTGCTGCCGCAAAGAGTCAAGGGCGAGCCCGATGGAGGACTGCTCATTGTGAGCCGGCACGAGCGCCACGACTCGCCCAGGGCCGGCCGGCAACTCGGCGACACTCTCTGACAGGGCGTCGAGGACGACCATCGACCGCGACTCGGCCGGTGGCCGGAGTGCCAATGCGAGGGTCACTTCGTTCCCTTTCGGATTGAATTCGAAGAAGTTGCTTCCTAGGAAGGTATCACAGGTTCACGTAGATTTCACACTGCGATCACGCGGCTGGATGGTGTCGTGCAGTGCGCCTCGGCCCCGGCTTCGCTCGCAGATCCACCCGACCGGACGGAATCCCCCGCGACGCGGAAGATCAACCGGGTCGGGTTGTCGTCGCGGACCGTCACGATGAGGTTGCTGACAGTTATCGCCTCAGTGGCTGATCGAATCCGATTTCGGCGCGAGGCCGCTGATCGATCAAGCGCCGGCGCGGGTTCATAATGGGGGCCAGTCGAGCGACTCGAGCCAAGCGAGGCGTCGCCGCCGAGCCGGGCTGCGACGACCGGCGACCAGGTACGTCAGCGATAGGTCGTCGGTTCGATCGCGACCGGCGGCTCGGAGGCGGAGGAGGACGGGTCATGGCGCTCGATGCCGACGTGATCGTGGTTGGCGCGGGACTGGCCGGTCTGGTCGCCACGTGCGAGCTCGTCGATGCGGGGCGGCGAGTCGTCCTGGTCGACCAGGAGCCGTCGCAGTGCCTCGGCGGCCAGGCATTCTGGTCCTTCGGCGGGCTGTTCCTTGTCAACTCGCCCGAGCAGCGGCGCCTTCGTATCAAGGACTCGGTCGAGCTGGCCTGGCAGGACTGGCTGGGCACCGCCGGGTTCGACCGCCTCGACGACGAGGACGTATGGGGCCGTCGGTGGGCCGAGGCGTACGTCAACTTCGCCGCGGGGGAGAAGCGGGCCTGGCTGCACGAGCGGGGCGTGCGGCTCTTCCCGATCGTCGGATGGGCCGAACGCGGCGGCTACACCGCCACCGGGCCCGGCAACTCGGTACCGCGCTTCCACATCACGTGGGGCACCGGACCGGGGCTCGTCGCACCGTTCGCCCGCCGGGTGAAGGAGGCGGCCGAACGCGGCTTGGTGCGGATCGCGTTCCGGCACAGGGTGGACGAGCTGACGGTGACCGGCGGCGTCGTCGACGGTGTGCGCGGACGGGTGCTGGAACCGTCGGACGGGCCGCGCGCCGCGCCCAGCTCGCGCGTCGAGGTGGCCGACTTCGAGCTGCGGGCCCAGGCGGTGATCGTCACGTCCGGCGGGATCGGCGGCAACTTCGACCTGGTCCGCCAGGCCTGGCCGGCGCGACTCGGCCCGCCACCGCGGCGCATGATCGCCGGCGTTCCTGACTTCGTCGACGGGCGCATGCTCGGCATCACCGAGGCGGCGGGCGCGCGGGTGGTCAACCGGGACCGCATGTGGCACTACGTCGAGGGCATCCACAACTACGACCCGGTCTGGACCAACCATGGCATTCGGATCCTGCCCGGGCCTTCGTCCGTCTGGCTGGACGCGGTCGGCAATCGCCTGCCCGTACCGCTGTTTCCTGGCTTCGACACGCTCGGCACGCTCGAGCACATCATGAAGACCGGGCACGACCACACCTGGTTCGTGCTGACGAAGAAGATCATCGGCAAGGAGTTCGGCCTCTCCGGATCCGAGCAGAACCCCGACCTCACGGGCAAGAGCGTGCGTGAGGTCGTCAGGCAGCGCCGCGGCGAGATGCCGGGACCGGTGCGTGCCTTCCTCGACAAGGGCGGCGACTTCGTCCAGGCCGACAGCCTCGACGAGCTGATCGAGCGGATGAACAAGGTCACCGACGAGCCGTTGCTCGATCCGGACACGGTCCGCCGCGAGATCCTCGCCCGGGACCGCGAGATGGACAACGACTACACGAAGGACCTGCAGATCGCGGCACTGCGGCAGGCCCGCAGCTACCTCCCTGACAAGATCAGCCGAGTCGCGTCGCCTCACAAGATCACCGACCCCAAGGCGGGTCCGATGATCGCGGTCCGGCTGTCCATCCTCACGCGCAAGACGCTCGGCGGCCTGAACACCGACCTCGACTCGCGCGTGCTGCGCGCCGACGGAGAACCGCTGACGGGCGTGTACGCGGCCGGCGAGGTGGCCGGCTTCGGTGGCGGCGGCGTGCACGGCTACCGCGCTCTCGAAGGGACGTTCCTCGGCGGGTGCATCTTCAGCGGCCGCGCGGCGGGGCGCGCCGCGGCTTCGGCGGTGGGCTGAACCGGTCAGGCGTCGGTGAGCTCGCGCGGCACGGCGAGCACGTCCACGAGCGCGCCGTTGCGCCAGACCGTGATCTCCAGGCGACGGCGGATCGCATCCTCGACCATCAGCCGCTGCAGCTCGGTGGCGGTCGCGGCGGGTCGGCCGTCGACGGCCACCACCACGTCGCCGACCCGTAGCCCGGCGGTGTCGGCCGGGCTGCCGGCCACGACCTGAGCTACGCGAAGACCCGTGCGCCGCCCGAGCCTCTCGACCAGCGGGGGCGGCAGCGGCGCTTGGGCACCCGCGACCCCGAGCCACGCGCGGCGCACCCGCCCCTGCGTCATCAGCGTCGTGATGATGCGCCGGGTGGTCTCGTTCACCGGGACGGCCAGGCCGACCCCGATGCCGGCGACGGCGGTGTTCACGCCGACGACGTGGCCGCTGCTGTTGGCCAGCGCCCCGCCGCTGTTGCCTGGGTTGAGCGCCGCGTCGGTCTGGATGACCTCGTCGACGACCCGGCCGGCGCGGGTAGGCAGCGACCGGCCGAGCGCCGAGACGATGCCGGCGGTGACACTGCCGGCGAGACCGAGCGGGTTGCCGAGCGCGACGACCAATTGCCCGACGCGCAGGTCGGCGGCGTCGCCGAGCGTCACCGGCGGCGGGACGTCGCCGCGGGCGCGCAGCACCGCGAGATCCGACAGCGGGTCACGGGCAATCACGTCGGCGGTGACCTCGGTGCCGTCGGCAAAGGCCGCCGTGGACGTACTCGCGCCTTCGACGACGTGGGCACTGGTGAGCAGGAAGCCGTCGGCCGTCAGCACGCTGGCGCTGCCTGCGCCGTCGCCGCGCCCGGTACGGACGCGCAGGCTGGCGATGCTGGGCAGGACGGTCTCGGCGACCCGCACGACGACAGCCGAATAGGC
>JAODNL010000288.1 GCA_025465405.1 Pseudonocardiales bacterium
CGGGGAACACCATCGGCACGATCACCGAGCGGATCGTGCGCCCCGCCCCGGCCCCGAGGTCGGAACTAGCCTCGAACAACGAGCTCGGAACCCGCTCGAAACCGGCGAAGACCGGGATCACCATGTACGGCAACCAGAGGTAGGAGAGCGTGATGACGGTGGCGGTCAGCCCGTAGCCCGGCGTGTGGCCGCCGGTCACCCAGGTCAGCGGACCGTTCGGCGCCAGCAAGCTGCGCCAGGCGTAGGCCTTCACGAGGTAGCTGGCCCACAGCGGTGTCAGGACCGCGACGACCAACAGCCGGCGCGTGCCCGGGCGGGCGATCTTGCTCATGTAGAAGGCCATCGGAAACGCAATGACCACGTCCACCGCGGTCACGAGCAACGCCACCTCGACGGTACGTAGCGCGACCGTGCGGTAGAGCGGCTCCGTGTAGACGGTGTGCAGGTTCCCCGTGCTGTACGTGTGCAGGACGTTGCCCGTGAACGAGTCGGTCGTCCAGAACGCCGACACGAGCAGCACACCGATCGCGCCCAGGTAGGCGACGCCCAGCCACAGCAGCGGAGCGGCGAGCAGTGCCACCAGTCTCGTCCTGCGCTTAGGGACGAAGAATGCCGATACTGCACCCCGCCGATCGGGCATCCGCCCGACCGGCGCAGCGGGCATCACCCCTTGATCTGCTGCCACTTGTCGACCCACTGGGAGTAGTCGGTGCAGTTGTTCCCGCTCCCGTCGACACATTGGGCCTGCGGCGTCGTCCAGTAGTGGATCTTCGCCGCGTACGTCGCGTCGAGCGCGTGGTAGGTGTCGCAGAACGACTTGTCCGTGGTGTGCTGGCAGGCGAGGGTCTGCGCCGGCGCCTCACCGAAGTACTCGGCCACCTGCGAGTTGACCGTCGGCGAGACGATGTAGTTCATCCAGTCATACATGCAGTTCGGGTGCTTGGCCTTCGACGAGATCATCCAGGTGTCCGACCATCCCGTCGCGCCTTCCTTGGGCAGCACGGTCTGCACCTTCGCCTTGCTGCCGCCGTTGATCGTGTTGGCGATTACCTGCCAGGTGGTTCCGACCACCGACGTGCCGGACTCGAAGGCCTGCACTTCTTTCGTGTAGTCGGCCCAGTACTCACCGACGTCGGAGTTCTGCTGCTTGAGCAGCGAGACCGCGGCGTCGAGTTGCGGCGAGGTCAGCGAGTACGGGTCCTTGATGCCCAGCGAAGGCTGCGTCGACATCAGATAGAGCGCCGCATCGGCGATGTAGATCGGCGAGTCGTACGCGGTCACCTTGCCCTTGTACTTGTTCGCGTCCGTGAATACCGCCGACCACGAGTCCTGGGTGCCGGTCACCTTGCTCGGATTCCACATCAGCAGGTTCGCGCCCCATCCGTGCGGGATCCCGTACATCTGGCCGTTGACGGAGTTCCAATTACCGTTCTTGAGAAACGTCGAGATCGTCGTGTAGTTCGACACGAGCGACGTGTTGACCGGCGCGACGTCGCCGCCGTAGATGAGGCGCAGGGTCGCGTCGCCGGACGCGGACACGCCGTCGTACTGGCCGGTCTTCATCAGCTGGACCATCTCGTCCGAGGTGTTGCCGATCTTGACGTTCACCTTGCACCCGGTCTGCTGCTGGAACGGATGCACCCAGTCGACCTTCGGGTCGTTCTGCCCGCTCTCGGCGTACCCCGCCCAGACGATGATGTTCAGCGCGCCCTCGCCCTTGCCGACTGCGGACGCCATCGCGATCTTCGGCGGCGTGCGGCCGCTGACGCCGCCAGACGACGAGCTCTTGCTCGAACTGCAGGCCACGGCGAGCGTTGCCGCCGCGAGCAGCGCCATCGTGCTGCTGACGGTGCGAATTGAGATCCTCATCGGTTCGCTCCTTGCACTCCGAGCTGGGTTGGATCAGGTCATGATGTGATCGGCCGAGCCGCGTCGCGGTCCCAGCTCAGTGAAATTCGGTCGCCCCGGCGCACGGTGTCGCGGCGCGCCGAGTCGTTGAGCAGGACCGCGGAGATCGCAGCCCCCGGCGGCACGTCCACGACCACGCGCGTCACCGCGCCGACATAGACGACCTCGCGCACCGTGCCTTCGACGGAGATGGCCTCTGAATGATCCGCGCCCGGCGCGCCGATGCGCACCCGTTCCGGCCGGATGGCGAACGTCCCGTCCTGGCCGTAGATCGCACGGGCGGCCTCGCCGCTCACGACGTTGGACGTGCCGACGAACGTGGCGACGAACAGCGTGGCCGGCGATTCGTAGACCTCGTCGGCGCTCCCGAGCTGCTCGACGCGTCCCTCGTTGAACACGGCGAGCCGGTCGCAGAGCGTGAGCGCCTCGTCCTGGTCGTGGGTGACGAAGACGAACGTGATGCCGACCTCGCGCTGGATTGCCTTCAGTTCCAGCTGCATCTGTTCGCGCAGCTTGAGGTCCAGCGCGCCCAACGGCTCGTCGAGCAGCAGGACGCGGGGCCGGTTGACCAGTGCCCGCGCCAGGGCCACCCGCTGGCGTTGGCCGCCCGACAGCTCGCTCGGCTTGCGCGTTCCGTAGCCGCTGAGACGCACCATCTCCAGCGCCTCGCCGACCCGCCTCGCGCGCTCGGCCTTCGGAACGCGACGAACCCGAAGGCCATAGGCGATGTTCTGGTCCACGCTCATATGCGGGAACAGCGCGTAGTCCTGGAACACCGTGTTGACGTCGCGACGAAACGGCGGCAGCGTCGTCGCATCGACTCCGCCCAGCCGGATCGTGCCGGCAGTGGGCCGCTCGAACCCGGCAATCATCCGCAGCACGGTGGTCTTGCCGGATCCGGACGGCCCGAGCATCGCGAAGAACTCACCATCGAGGATGTCCAGATCCAGGTGCTCGACGGCAACGACCGGGCCGAAGGTCTTGCGCAGTTCTCGCAGCTGGATGCCGGGCACGGCGGATTCGCGGCGAGCCTCGTCCACGACGTCCGTCCCGGGTAGTGAGCTCGTCACCGCACGCCCCCGCCTGCGGGCGACTCCTCGATCACCGCGATGACGTCGCCCTCGCGAATGACGTCGCCGGGAGCCACCGCAAGCTCCGTGACCACACCGTCGACCTCGGCCAGCACCGGGATCTCCATCTTCATCGACTCCAGGATCACCAGCGTGTCGGTGGGTGTCACGGAATCACCGACCTGCACAGCGACGGTGGCGACGTTGGCGACGAGTTCGGCTGCGATGGTGTGGCTCATACCCAGAGGCTAGGGCGCACGGTCGTCCCGCGGACAGCACGTACGCGCCAAGCATCAGAAGTCGATGTTGTGCATGACGTGCTTGATTCGGGTGTAGTCCTCGAGGCCGTAGATCGACAGGTCCTTGCCGTAGCCGGAGTGCTTGAACCCGCCGTGCGGCATCTCGGCCACGATCGGGATGTGGCAGTTCACCCACACGCACCCGAAGTCCAGGCGGCGCGACACGCGCATCGCCCGGCCGTGGTCCTTCGTCCACACCGACGAGGCGAGCCCGTATTCGATGTCGTTCGCCCAGCGCACCGCTTGCTCTTCGTCGCTGAAGGTCTGCACCGTGATCACAGGCCCGAAGATCTCGTTCTGGATCGCCTCGTCGTCCTGCTGCATGCCGGCGACGACCGTGGGCTGCCAGAAGTAGCCGCGGTCGCCCTGCCGGGAACCGCCGGCCAGCAACCGCGCGTGGTCGGGCAGCCGTCCGAGCATGCCACCGACCCGCTCGAGCTGGTTGGCGTTGTTGAGCGGGCCGTAGAGCACGTCGTCGTCGGACGGCGCCCCCACCTTCGTGTTGCGGGCCTGCTCCGCCAGCGCCGCCGCGAACTCGTCGGCGATCCCGGGGCCGGCGAGCACGCGAGTCGCCGCGGTGCAGTCCTGGCCGGCGTTGAAGTAGCCGGCGATCGCGATGTTCTCCGCGGCGTTCTCGATGTCGGCGTCGTCGAAGACGATGACCGGCGCCTTGCCGCCGAGTTCCAGATGGGTGCGCTTGAGATCCTTGGCCGCGGCCTCGGCCACCTCGAAACCGGCCCGTGTCGATCCCGTGATCGACACCATCGCCGGCGTCTTGTGCGAGACCACCGCGCGCCCGGTGTCGCGATCACCGCAGACGACGTTGAACACACCGGGCGGGAAGAACTCGGCGGCGATCTCGGCCATCAACACCGACGACACCGGCGTGGTGTCGCTCGGCTTGAGCACGACACAGTTGCCCGCCGCCAGTGCCGGTGCGATCTTCCAGACCGCCATCATCATCGGGTAGTTCCACGGCGCGACCTGGCCCACGACACCGACCGGCTCACGGCGGACGTAGGACGTGTAGCCGGACAAGTACTCCCCCGCGCTGCGGCCCTCGAGCAGGCGGGCGGCGCCGGCGAAGAACCGGAGCTGGTCGACGGCCGGCGGCAACTCCTCGGTGCGGGTCAGCTCGATGGGTTTGCCGGTGTTCTCGCACTCCGCGGCGATGACGTCCTCGGCCCGAGCCTCCATCGCGTCGGCGAACTTCAGCAGGGCGCGCTGCCGTTCGCTCGGCGTGGTGTCACGCCAGGACTCGAAGGCGCCCGCGGCCGCGCGGTATGCCGCATCGACGTCCTCGGGCCCGGACAGCGGCGCCGAGCCGAACACCTCACCGGTGGACGGGTCGATCAGGTCGGTGCGCCGACCGTCGGCGGCGTCCACGAGCTTGCCGTCGATGAAGTTCTGGACCTGTCGAGCCACGCTGCACGCTCCGCGGGTGCCGGACGGATTCGGGTGCGCCAAACGCTACACCGGACCGGAAGCCCGCTTCAACGGATCGGCAGTGATCGGATTGCCGCGACGACGGAATTGGTCGTGAAACGAGCGCGTAACAACGAAAAGCGGCGCCGGCGTCACTCGTGTCCGTGCTCGTGGCGCAGCGTCGCGGCGAGCGCCGCCCGGTCGGCATCCACCATGATCCGGGCCAGTTCCGGCGCCAGCACCTGCGGCTTCCAGCCCAGGACCTCGGCGGCCTTGCTCGGGTCGCCGATCAGCGCGTCCACCTCGGCCGGGCGCAGGTAGCGCTCGTCGAAACGCACGTACTGCTCCCAGTCCAGGCCGGCCCGCTCGAACGCGAACCCGACGAAGTCCCGGACCGAGTAGGCGGTCCCGGTCGCGACGACGTAGTCGGTCGGCTCGTCGGCCTGCAGCATCCGCCACATCGCCTCGACATACTCCGGCGCATAACCCCAGTCGCGGATCGCGTCGAGGTTGCCGAGGTAGAGGTAGTCCTGCTGGCCGGCCGCGATCGCCGCGGCCGCGCGCGTGATCTTGTGGGTCACGAACGTCTCGCCGCGCCGCGGTGACTCGTGATTGAACAGGATGCCGTTCACCGTGTACATGCCGTACGCCTCGCGGTAGTTGCGGGCGACCCAGTACGCGTACACCTTCGCCGCGCCATAAGGCGAGCGGGGATGAAACGGGGTCCCTTCGTTCTGCGGCGGCGGCGTGGCTCCGAACATTTCCGACGAGGACGCCTGGTAGAAGCGCGTCGCCAGGCCGCTGGCGCGGATCGCCTCGAGCAGCCGGGTGGTACCCAGGCCGGTTGTCAGGCCGGTGAACTCCGGCTCGTCGAAGGAGACCCGCACGTGCGACTGCGCGGCGAGGTGATAAACCTCGTCCGGCTGCACCTTGGTCAGCAAGGTGATCAGCCGGGTGCCGTCGGTGAGGTCGCCGTAGTGCAGGAAAAGCCGAGCGTCGCTCTCGTGCGGATCGACGTACAGGTGCTCGATGCGGCCGGTGTTGAACGTGGACGCGCGGCGGATCAAGCCGTGCACCTCGTACCCCTTGTCGAGCAACAGCTCGGCGAGGTACGAGCCGTCCTGGCCCGTGATCCCGGTGATCAGCGCCTTCTTGCGCATCCCGCATCCTCCGTCGCAGCGCGAGTGAACAGACTGGTCATGATGACCTATCAACGAGTCACCGGTTACACTCGATTCACCATGATGCGCGCGCTGCTTCTTCGCGGCCGCGACGAGGCCCGGTAACCACTCCGGTCGGCCCCTCGTCGCGGGCCGCTCTGCTGCGCCGACCGATCCACCTTCCGGTCACCCCATTTGGAGCAGCGACATCATGAGCAATCCCAGTTCCCAGCGCCCGTCCGGCATGCCGTGCCATCGTTACCGCCCGTTCCCCGCCGTCGAACTCCCCGACCGCCAATGGCCCTCGCGCACCATCACCGCCACGCCGCGCTGGCTGTCGACGGACCTGCGCGACGGCAATCAGGCTCTGATCGATCCGATGAATGCCCCGCGCAAGAGCGCGATGTTCGACCTGCTCGTACGCATGGGTTACAAGGAGATCGAGGTCGGCTTTCCCGCGGCGAGCCAGACCGACTTCGACTTCGTCCGCAGCCTGATCGAGGGCGATCGGATCCCCGACGACGTCCGGATCTCGGTGCTGACCCAGGCTCGCAACGAGCTGCTCGAGCGCACCGTGCAGTCTCTGGCCGGCGCCAAGCAGGCCACCGTTCACATGTATAACGCCGCAGCGCCCACGTTCCGCCGGGTCGTGTTCGGCTTCCCCGGTGACGGCCGGGCCGAATGCCGCGCCGTCGCGGTCGACGGCACCAGGTCGGTCATGAAGTTCGCCGAGATCTACGTGCCGGACACCGACTTCGGTTTCGAGTACTCGCCGGAGATCTTCATGGACACCGAGCTGGACTTCTCGCTCGAGATCTGCGAGGCGGTGATGGACGCGTGGCAGCCCGGTCCCGACCGCGAGATCGTCCTGAACCTGCCGTGCACCGTCGAGCGGTCCACGCCGAACGTGTATGCCGACCAGATCGAGTGGATGTCACGACGCCTGTCGCGGCGCGAGTTCGTCTGCCTGTCGGTGCACACCCACAACGACCGCGGCACGGCGACGGCGGACGCCGAGCTGGCGGTACTCGCCGGTGCGCAGCGCATCGAGGGCTGCCTGTTCGGCAACGGCGAGCGCTCCGGCAACGTCGACCTCGTGACGCTGGGTCTGAACCTCTACAGCCAGGGCATCGACCCGATGATCGACTTCAGTGACATCGACGAGATCCGGCGCACCGCGGAGTACTGCAACCGCATCGACGTGCACGAGCGGCATCCGTATGCCGGCGACCTGGTGTACACATCGTTCTCCGGCTCGCACCAGGACGCGATCAAGAAGGGCTTCGACGACCTCGACCGCATTGCGGCCGCGACGGGCAAGCCCGTCGGCGAGCTGCCGTGGGACATGCCGTACCTGCCGATAGATCCGAAGGACGTGGGCCGGTCCTACGAGGCGGTCATCCGGGTGAACTCCCAGTCCGGCAAGGGCGGCGTCGCCTACATCATGAAGACCGACCACCACCTCGACCTGCCGCGCCGGCTGCAGATCGAGTTCAGCCAGGTGATCCAGGCCCACACCGACGGCGAGGGCGGCGAGGTCGACGCCCCACTCATGTGGCGGATCTTCGAGTCCGAATACCTCACGTCCGGCGTCTTCGAGCTGGTGAAGTTCAGCTCGTCGAGCGACGAGGGCGTCGAGCGGGTCGCGACGACGGTGCGCGCGTTCGGCCAGGACTACGAGCTGACCGGCGTGGGCAACGGTCCGATCGCGGCCTTCTGCGAGGCGCTGTCTGCCGTCGACCTCGGTCTCGGCGGGGTGAGCGTGCGGGTGCGCGACTACGCCGAACACGCACTCACCGCAGGACGTGACGCGGAGGCTGCGGCCTACCTCGAGATCGAGGTCGGTGACCAGGTGCTCTGGGGCGTCGGTGTCAGCGAGTCGATCGTGCAGGCGTCGCTGCGTGGCGTCGTGAGTGCCCTGAACCGGGCGGCTCGCGGCAGCTGAGCCCGGTCCCGGCCGGACCCGTTGCCGCGCAGCGGTGGTGCATCCGGTGGGAAGCTGCGACTATCTGCGGCGACCCGCGCTGTGACTGCGGGCACACCCGAGGAGGGGCAGCATGAGCCAGCCACCGGACTTCACCAAGCCACCCGAGCAGGCGACACCCCCACCGCCGGGCGGTTACGCGGCCGCGCCCCCGCCGGGCTACGCACCCGCGCCACCCCCCGGGGGCTACGCGGCCGCACCGCCGCCCAACCAGGCCTACGGCACACCACCGCCCGGGGGCTACCCGGCGGCGCCACCGCCGAGCCACGCCTACGCCACACCTGGATTGCCGCCACTGCCGCCCGGGACCGAACTGGCGTCGGCGGGTCGGCGCATCGGCACCTACCTCGTGGATGTTGTCCTGCTGGTCGTCACGCTCTTCATCGGATACCTCATCTGGATGTTGATCGTGTGGGCGCGCGGCCAGACGCCGGGCAAGCAGGTGATGGGCCTGCGCGTCTACCACCTGCAGAACCAGCGGGCCGCGAGCTGGGGGCAGATGTTCCTGCGCCAGGTCGTGGGCGGCATCGTCAACAGCGTGTTCTTCTCCATCGGCCTCATCGTCTCGGTGGTCTTCCTGTTCACCGATCCGCTGCGGCGGACCGTGCCGGACCGCATCGCCGGAACCATCGTGCTGAGCGATCCGAACAAGGTGCTCGAGCCGCACTGACGCCCCGCCCTCCCCGTTTCCCGTCCCGCCGAGCCGAGCCGACCGCCGATCAGGCGAGGGGCGCCGGACCTGGTTCGGTGTTGCCGGCGTCGCGGTGGCCTGACGGCGTGGGTGGCGTGATGATGTCGTGCCAGATCAGCCCGGCCGCGTCGGGTACGGGCACGGGCGGCGGACCCTCGGGGCGCACGCCACCCGAGGCCGGCGCAAACCCGCGCCGTCGGCGCCTGACCAGGCCGAAAACGACGAGCACGATGAGCGCCAGCAGGCCGGCGCCCACCACGCCGATGCCGCCAAGGACGCGGGGCGCCAACAACCGGGGCGCGTTGCCGATCGTGAACGTGCCGACGGACTGGTGCTCGACCGCCGCCGACCCCGGGCCCGGCCGCGCGGCGGCCTTCTCGAACGCCGTCGCCCGAGCGAGGAACGGATCCGCGGCCGCGTACACGGGGTTGGGTGCATTCGCGGCGACGGACGCGGTTACGGCCCGATAGGCGTCGACAATCCCGTATCCGTAAGCGGGATCGCGCGTCGCGGTGCGTCGGTCCAGGGTGGCCAGGACCCGCGTGACGATCTGCCGGCCGGTGAGCTTCGGGTACTTCGACCACGTCAGCGCCACCACGGCGGACGCGATCGCGGTCGCCTGGCTGGTGCCGTCGCCCGAGTAGGCCGAGCCCAGCACCCGGCTCAACGACGCGACGTTCACCCCCGGCGCGGTCATCGTCAGGTAGGGGTGCCGCGACGAGAAGTCGGCGACCATGTTCGTCTCGTCCACCGCGCCGACCGAGATCACGCCGAGGCAGACGCCTGGCTCCTCGACCGCGCTCGTCGTCAGTCCCTTGTTGCCGGCCGCCGCCAGGAGCACCGCGCCCTTGCGCAGTGCGTAGTACACCGCCGCCTGCTCGTCGGCCGGGCACGGCACCCGGTCCGTGGCCGGCCGGCGCGCTCCACCGAGGGACATGCTGATGATCTTGCCGCCGTGGTCGACCGCCCAGCGGATCGCCTGGGCGAGGTGATCGTCGCCACCGGCGTCCGTCGTACCGGTCAGGGGGACTGCGATCGGCAGCAGTTTCGACATCGGGGCGATCCCGGTGATGCCGAGGATGCCCGGCTGACCGACCATGATCGACGCCATTGCGGTGCCGTGGCCGAATTGGTTGATCTCGCGGTCGGTGCGCCCGTCGCCGCCCTGGCCGAAGTCCTTGCCGGGCAGCACGTTGGATGCGAGCTCCGGCAGGCTGGCGTTCACCCCGGTGTCTATCTCGGCGATGGTGATTCCGGCGCCGCGCGCGCCGGCCTGCCACAACTGCGGGATGCGCCAGGCGTCGAACCAGTACTCCGGCGCGTTGGCCGGCCCGGGCGCCGCGTAGGCGGGCACCGCCGCGAAAAGCAGGCCGGCGCCGACGAGCACGGCCACCACCCGCCTCATGGGCTGGCCTGCCAGTCGATCAAGATCGGAGTCCTGGCGAATGCCTTCGCCTGCAGCGACAGGGTCACCGCGCCCTTGCGGATCACCGGCAGGTTGTCGAAATCCAGCTCCGCGTACTGCCCGGCGAGCTTCAGCCGGGCCGTGACCTGGATGACGCCGCGGGCGTCGCGGGCGACCGAGAGCACGAGGGATTTGGCGACGTTCGCGGGCACCGTCGCGCGCAGGCTGCCGGGAACGCTCCGGTCCGACGGCAGCGGGCAGCGGGGGTCAGCGTGCGGCGCGCCGCCAAGGCACGACCTCACACCCGCGGCGACGGCGGAGTCGACGGCTGTGCGTCCGGCGGCACTGACCTGAACGGTCAGCTCGGTCTGGTCCGGACCGGACAGACGCACCCCGCTGGTCGCCGGATCGAGCTCGAGGTACGGCGTGTCGAACCGGATGGGCAACGCGCCGGGGAAGAGCAGCAACGGCCCGACGGGGACCGCCGCCCCGACGATCGTGGCCCGCGCGGATGCCTGCAGCAGTTGCAGCTGAGTGGCCAGCGCGGTCCGCGCCAGCCGCCACGAACCCTTGTGACTGACAACTGTGACTGCGTCCGTGATCTGCTGCGTGCCGCTGGCGAAGGCCAGGCGGTAACGGACGGTCACCGTGGCGGTCGGCCCGTTGCGATCCGTGGAGACGATATGCACGTCGCGCATCGGAGCGATCTTCTGTTGCTCCCGCAACACGGTCGACGTGAGCAGGTTGTGCGGGCCGGCCGGCAGGTCGCCGAAGCCCAGCGCGGCCGGCGCGTCGGAGCGCGCGAGCGCGGCCAAGTAGCCCTTCACCGCGCCGTCAGGGCCAGCGGTCGCCGCGTAGCTGGCGTAGGCGACGACCCCGCCGCCGACAAGGGCGGCAACCGCGAGCAGCACCGCGAACCAGTACAGCCCGCGGTGGCGCCGACGGCGCGGCGCGGCGATGATCCCGGTCGTCACGGCAGGCCTTAGTCCACTCGGCGACGGCCGGAAAACGCCCGTCCGAGCGTGACCTCGTCCGCGTACTCGAGGTCCCCGCCGACCGGAAGGCCGCTGGCCAGCCTGGTCACCGTCAATCCCATGGGATTGATCATCCGCGCCAGGTAGGTCGCCGTCGCCTCGCCCTCCAGGTTCGGGTCCGTGGCCAGGATCAGCTCGGTGACGACGCCGTCGCGAAGCCGGGTGAGCAGCTCGCGGATGCGCAGGTCGTCCGGCCCGACACCGTCGATGGGGCTGATCGCGCCACCGAGCACGTGGTAGCGGCCCCGGAATTCACGGGTGCGCTCGACGGCGACCACGTCCTTCGGCTCCTCGACGACGCAGATCACCGACGGGTCCCGGCGGGTGTCGGTGCAGATGCGACATTGGTCGGCCTCGGCCACGTTGCCGCAAATCGTGCAGAACCGGACCTCGTTCTTGACCCGGACCAGAGTGCTCGCCAGCCGCTCGACGTCCACGGATTCGGCCGCGAGCAGATGGAACGCGATGCGCTGCGCGCTCTTCGGGCCGACGCCGGGCAGCCGACCGAGCTCGTCGATGAGGTCCTGAACCGCACCCTCGTACATCATCGGCTCGGTTCGGTGGTGGTCACAGGCCGGGGATGCCGAGCCCGCCGAGGCCGCCACCGCCGGCGAGCGGACCCATCTTGTCGGCGGCCAGTTCGCTCACGGCTCGGCTTGCGTCCCGTACAGCCGCGACCACAAGATCCTGCAGCGTCTCGACGTCCTCGGGGTCGACGACCTTGGCGTCGATGGTGACCGCGGTCAGCTCGCCGGAGCCGAGCATGGTGACGGTGACCAACCCGCCGCCCGCGGTACCGGTGACCTCGGTCTCGGCAAGTTCGGCCTGCGCAGCCTCAAGCTGCTGCTGCATCTTCTGCGCCTGCTTCATCAGCTGCTGCATGTTCGGCTGACCGCCGAATCCACCGCCACGCGAACTCACGCCGTGCTCCTTCGCTCCCGGAACGTCCAGGGTAACCGCCGGCCCCGTTCACGCCCCCCGTCAACACGGTGTGCGAGGGTGGCTCGCATGCGCCGCCTCGTCGTCGTGCTCGCCGCGGCCGCCGGACTGCTCGTGAGCTGCACGTCGGCCAACCACCCGAGCGCCGCCACCCAATCATCGTTGTCGACGTCGTTGACGTCGTCGGCGTCGTCGGCTCCGGTGTCGACGTCGGCTCCGCCCACGACGCCCTCGCGCGCGTCCAGCGCGCCGAAGACCGTCCGCACGACCGCCAGACCTCCGACCACGCCGCGGACCAGCGCGAGACCGGCGCCGACGACCCAGATCCCGCAACCCACTGTTTCCTTCCCGGCCGGCACCGGTCCGGTGATCGCGCTCAACCCGGGGCACAACGGCGGCAACGGGTCGCACTCGGCGCAGATCAACCGCCAGGTGCCGGCGGGCTTCGGCGAGTACAAGGCATGTGACACAACGGGAACGAACACCAACGCCGGCTATCCGGAGCACGCGTTCAATTGGGATGCGACGTTGCGGATTCGGACGATCCTGCAGGCCCACGGCGTGCGCGTCATCCTCACCAGGCCCGACGACAACGGCGTCGGGCCGTGCGTCGACGAGCGCGCGCGGATCGGTAATCAGAAGGGCGTCGCCGCGGTGATCTCGATCCACTCCGACGGCGCGCCGTCGGCCGGCCACGGATTCCACGTCTGCTACGCCAGCCGGCCACCGGCGGGCGCGCAGGTCGACTCGCAATCGCGGCGATTGAGCACGGCTGTCCACGACGCGCTGGGCCGCGGCTCCGGCCTCGTCCCGTCGACGTACATCGGCACCAACGGCTACTACCCGCGCTCGGATCTGGCCGGCCTCAACCTGGCGAGCGTCCCCGCGACGTTCCTCGAGCTGGGCAACATGCGCAACGGCGCCGACGCGAGCCTGCTGAGTTCAGCGTCCGGGCGGCAGCGCATCGCGGCCGCTGTCGCCGCCGGCATCCTCGCCTACCTCGGGCGGTGACCGTGCCGCTCGACTTCACCGACCGACCGGGCGCCGCGCTCGTGCTCGGTGCCAGCGGCGGTCTCGGCGCCGAGATCGCGGCCCGGCTGGCCGAGCGCGGGAGCAGCGTCGCACTGAGTTTCCGTAGCCCGGGCTCGGCCCGGATCGACGAGCTGATGGGGCGCGCGGACGTCTCGGCCCGGGCCTACCAGCTAGATCTCACCGACTCGGCGGAGTGCGCGCGCGTCGCCGGCACGGTGGCCGCCGACTTCGGCGGCATCCACACGCTCGTCTACGCGTCCGGCCCGCACGTCCCGATGGTGCACCTCAGCGAGGTCAGCCCCGCCCACTTCCTGGACCAGCTCGTCGGCGACGCCGGCGCGTTCTTCAACGCGGTGTCGGCCGCGCTGCCGCACCTGCGGGCCAGCCAGGGCAGCATTGTCGCGGTGACGACCGCCGCCACGGCCCGATACCCGGTGCGGGACGGGCTGTCCGCGGCTCCGAAGGGGGCCGTCGAGGCGCTGGTCCGCGGGCTCGCGGCGGAGGAGGGCCGATTCGGCGTGCGGGCGAACTGCGTCGGGCCGGGCATGCTGACCGACGGGATGGCCCAGCGGCTGATCGCGTCCGGGGACCTGGACGAGCAGGCACTGGCCGTGGCGCGCGCCAACATCCCGCTGCGCCGCTTCGGCACGGCCGCAGACATCGCCGAGGCGGTCTGCTTCCTCGCATCCGACCGAGCCGGCTTCATCACCGGCCAGAAGCTGGACGTCGACGGGGGCTACGCGGTCTGATCGTCGACCGGCCGGGCACCGAGTTCGTCCTGCAGCAGGCGAAGCGCCTCGGCCTCGGGATCGACGCGTGTGGCCGGGGTCTGCGGCTCCGTGTCGTCGCGGGGGTCCGGCTCCGGTGAGGGAACGGCGGCTGCGCGTTCGGGCGGGGCCTCCTCGCTGCCCCGAGCCTTGCCGTTGCCCGCCTCGATGCTGACCCGCCACGAGCCCCCGACGGCCGTGGTGAACGCCGCACTGATCATCGACGTGTTGCGGTCCTCGGCGATCCGTTTGGCGAGGCTCGGCGCGACGGCGATCGCGACGAGATCGCCGTCGACCGCGGTGATCTGCGCGCCGTCGAGCATCGCCCAGGTGGTCCGGCTGGACTGCCGGACGTTCTCGAGGATCTCGGGCCAGAGCCGGCGAAGCGCCGTGGCGTCGAGCTGGCCGGGCGCCGGCGGCGCA
>JAODNL010000293.1 GCA_025465405.1 Pseudonocardiales bacterium
CTGCGCGGGAAGTCGACACGGGTCGGCGCATCGGTCATGTCGTCGCCTCCTGGCGAGGATGAGCAAGTGTCGACCGGTCGCTTGCCCGCGAAGCGGTTCGCGAGGAAGGCCATCGCCCCTGCGGCACCGGTAAGGAGTTCGGTGTTGTGGCTTCCGCCCGCCGGTCGCACGAGCTGCACGCGGTCGCCCGCCGCGCAGTACTGCGACATCAGGGCGTCATCGACGGCGACGGGCACGAGTTCGTCCCCTGTCGCGTGATAGCTGTACACCGGCGCACCGGTGACCGCGCGTTTCGGGCTGTTGGCGGCCAGCACGTCCTCGAGTCGCGGCATGCCGTACGGGTGCGGGTTGTAGGTGAAGTCCGCCAGCGATCGCAGGGGATAACGGAGCACCAGCTGGATCGTGCAGGCCGAGCCGCTGCGCCGCATCTCGGTTCGACCCTGGGTGGTGAAGAGAGATTGCAGACGGGCCTCGGGATAGGCGCGATCCAGGCCGACCATGGCGCCGAGGACGAGGCCGAACCCGTACCCGCCGTCGATGCGCATCATGCTCCGCCTCAGATCGGCGGGCAGCCCGCCCATCGCGATGCCGACCGGGCGGAGACGTGGTGCGTGCGATCTCATCAGCTGCGCCGCCCACGCGGTCGCGAAGGCGCCGCCGGAGTAGCCCCACATCGCGACCGGAGTGCGCGGCGTGAGGCCGTCCGCACGGAATGCGAGGGCGGCGCGGATCCCATCGAGGACCGCGTAACCCTCCTGAGGTCCCGCGAGAAACTGCGAATCAGGGCCTTCGTAGTCCGTCGTGACCACCGCCCACTCGCGACTCAGCAGCATCGCGAGGACGGGAGTCTCGAGCGCCGCGTTCGACGTGGCCGCCGGCAGTCCGGCGCGGATGGCGTACGACGGTGCGCACTGCGAGCCGACGCCGTCCTCGGCGGTTTGATACGAGACGAGTGGGCGTGAGCCGGACCCGGTCCATGGCTTGTTCGGCACCATGACCGTGGCGACCTCGGCGGTGGGACGGCGATGGGCGTCGACGGACTTGAACAGCACCTGCCACGCGCGCACGTTGAGCGGAACGCTCAGCGCCGTCGCCGTGATTGATCGGGACCGCAGGATCGAGCCGTCCGACTTCGATGCGAAGTGCGCCGGGGGAACGTAGAACGCATCGTTGTCGGGAGTCGATATCGCGGCTCCGGCCGGGCCACTGCCCGGAGCGACTGTCGCAAGGACCAGCGCGCACATTGCCGCGGCCAGCACGCCGACCCGTCCAACTTTCACGCACGGCATCGTTGCATGTTCGGTCCAACAATTCTACCTGAGCGCGGCGCGAATAGATCGGCTCAGGCGCTGCCGAGCCCGTCGAGGCCGCTCAGCAGCATCGCCGTCACGAGGTCACCGAGGTTGGGTGTGCCGGCCACCGCCGGCGGCCACAGTGCGATCGAGAAGATCAGGCCGAGGCAGCCTTGTGTGCCGGAGGAGACTCGCGCGGGGTCGGCGGCGGGGATGCAGCGCGACAGTGCAGCCTCCCAGCGCGCCACGTATTGATCCCGTCGGCGCGCGAACTGCCGTTTCCACGGATCGACGAGCGAGCGGTCCTCGCGTTGATAGATGCTGACCAGGTGCCGACGGGTGACCGCGAACTGCACGTGGTGCCGGATCAACCGATCCAGGTCGCGGCGCGGATCGTCGTGCATCGCCGCCGTTGCGCTGAGCAACTCGTCCATGGCCTCGTCAAACAGGGTCGCGAGGATCTCGTCCTTGCCGGAAAAGTGTCGATACAGGGCGGGGCCGGTAAGCCCGGCACGCGAACCGATCTCGTCCATGCCGGCGCCGTGGAAGCCACGCTCGTGAAACACCGCGGCGGCTGCCTCGAGAATTCGGCGGTCCGTGGACATCGTTCGAGCCTACCGCGTCGTGTGAACGGTCGTTATCAACGAGGTCTTGTCCGCCGGGCGAACGCATCCGTATGCTCGGTCGAATAGTCGGACCATAAGGCGGTGACAGCCATCCACGCAGTCGTCCTGGACGAGTTCGGTCCGGCGGGCAACCTCCGGCCGGCCGACGTCGCCGACCCGGCCCCGGAAGCTGGGTGGGCGACCGTGCGGCTGCGTGCGAGTGCGCTGAACTGGCATGACGTTCTTGTCCGCGAGGGTCGCTACGGCTCGCCACTGCCCCACGTGATCGGTGCCGACGGGGCAGGCGTCCGGGTCGACACCGGCGACGAGGTCATGATCGTTCCGTCGCTCTGGTGGGGGGAACGCCAGGAGGCGCCGGACGACTCGTGGCAGATCCTCGGTGATCACGTCCGGGGCACGTACGCCGAGCTGGTGCGGGTCCCCTCCGAATGCCTGGCGTCCAAGCCGAAGGGATGGAGCTGGGCCGAGGCGGCGGCGCTGCCGCTCGTCGGGCTGACCACCTATCGCGCACTGTTCACGCGTGGCCGGCTGCGCGCCGGAGAGTCATTGCTCGTGCTCGGCGCCGGTGGTGGCGTGGCAACGACGGCCGTGACGCTAGCAGCAGCCGTCGGTGCCGACGTCGTCGTGACCTCGTCCTCGCAAGAGAAGATCGCCGGCGCGCGCACGCTCGGTGCACGTGACGGCGTGCTCTACACCGACCCAGACTGGCCGGGCGCCGCACGGTCAATCACGCCCGGTGGCCGAGGATTCGACGTCGTACTCGACTCCGTCGGCAACTGGTCGGACGCGATCAGCGCGCTGCGTCCCGGCGGCCGGCTCGTCGTGCTCGGCGCGTCGCGCGCGACCGAAGCGCGGCTGGACGTGCGCGGCTACTACTTCGGTCAGTACGACATGCTCGGCACGACGATGGGCAGCATCCGTGACTTCGCCGGGCTGCGCGAGCTGATCGATGACCTGGACGTGCCGGCGCCGGTCGTCGACCGGGTGTTCCCGCTCGACGAAGCCGCGGCGGCGCACGGGTACCTCGAGAGCGGGCAGGGCTTCGGCAAGGTCGTCCTCGACACCGGAACCCGCTGACCGAGAGGAGCCCCCCATGCCGCTGGTTCGCTACGAGGTCGACGAGCAGGGCGCCGCGTTCGTCACCCTCGACGACCCCGACACGCGCAACGCACTCGGTGACGATTTGCTCGACGAACTGCTGGCGGCCCTGACCCGCGCGAAGGACGATGACGCGGTGCGAGTCGTTGTTCTCACGTCGTCGCACGAGCGGGTGTTCTCCAGCGGCGGCAACCTCAAGGCGTTCGCCGACGAGCAGCCGCCGATCGCGAAGTACGCAGGGCTGGACCGGTTCCCGAAGGTCTACACACTCCTCGCGGGCTTGGGCAAGCCGGTCATCTGTGCCGCGAACGGCGACGTGTTGGCTGGTGCGTTCGGCCTCGCACTCGCCTGCGACCTCGTGATCGCCAAGGAGTCGGTGCGCTTCGGCTGCCCCGAGATCAACGTCGGTGCGTTTCCGTTCATGATCTCGGCACTGATCTACCGCGGTATCAGTCGGATGAAGGCCAACGAGCTGATGTTCCTGGGTGACCTGATCTCCGCGGACACCGGCCGCGAGCTCGGCTTCATCAACGCGGTCGTCGCGGAGGCCGACTTCGACGCGACGGTCCGCGACTGGGCGCATCGGATCGCGGCGAAGTCGCCGCTGCTCATGCGCCTCGGCAAGAACGCCATCGAGGTGACGCGTGACCTTCCGCTCGAGCAGGCGCTGGCGGTGATGCAGGCGCAGCTCGCGCTCGCGTTCACGACCGAGGACCTTGTCGAAGGAGTTGCCGCGTTCCGGGAGAAGCGTCCGCCGCGGTGGCAGCTGCGTTGACCTTAAGGCGCGTTCGGCCCTCATGGCCCACGACCGACCGCGCTCGGGCGGGACGCGATTGCAACGCACCAGAGCAGCTGACCAGCTTTCGTGTTCGCTGTTGGTCAGCTGCTCTGGTCCCTGGTGGCGGCGGCGCTGTCGAACCAGTCGGACGATCCCATGCTCGCCGAGCGGTCAGGCCGGCGCGCACCTTCCTCCCGGTGTGCTCAATCCGCGGCGGTGGAGATGAATACACGGGGAGGAAGCGAGCAGGGCAGCTGAAATTCGGGACGCTAGGCCGGGGCGACGACGGCGCGCGCCGATCCCGCGATGACCGCCCTTCCGCCGACCGTGGCTTTGACGTCGACTTCGGCGACCGAGCCGTCGACCGAGACGACTTCGGCGCTGAGCTCCAACACGTCACCGAGAAGGACGGGTGCGACGAATCGCACCTCGAACTCGCGCAGGTGCTCGACGCCGAGCCAGTCGGACACAAAGCCGGCGAGCATGCCGGCGTGCATCTGGCCCATGGCGACGACGTTCGGGAAGCCGGCCTTCGACGCGAACCCGGGATCGTGGTGCAGCCGGTTGAAGTCGCCGCCGGCGCCGGCAAATCGGACGATGTGGGTCTGGGTAATGGGCCCGATGCGGCGCGACGCAGGGCGGTCACCCACCCCGGCCCGCCGCGGTGCCCTCACGGTGCGGCCGCGCGCTCGATGATGACCTCGCGGACGATCACGCTGGGCCTCCCACGCTCGTCCACGAACTCGGTCTCGAGCGTCACGAGCCGCATCGAGCCACCCTGTCGGCCGTCGCGCCGCAC
>JAODNL010000084.1 GCA_025465405.1 Pseudonocardiales bacterium
AGGTGGTCTTGCCGACGCCGCCCTTCTGATTGCAGAGCGCGATGATGCGGGCCGGACCGTGCCGGTCGAGCTGCTTGGGTTCGGGCAGCAGGCGCTTGGGCCGGGCCAGCGCCGGGTCTGCCGACTTGCCTTGCCCGACGGTGAACAGTTCGCCAGAACCGGCGTCGCCGTCTTGACTTGTCGACATAGTCATGAAGCGCTAAACCCTTCTGCCGGTTGGTCGCTGGCGCGCCGGTCGCGAGGCTACCCCAGCGGCCCGACGCTGACGATGGGTCATCGGCGCGGCGCATCGCTCAGCCGCGAGCGCGGGGGTGAGCCGTCGCGTACACCTCGCGCAACCGGTCCACCGTGACCAGCGTGTAGATCTGAGTCGTGGTCACGGACGAGTGGCCGAGCAGTTCCTGCACGACGCGAACGTCGGCTCCGCCGTCCATCAGGTGCGTGGCGAATGAGTGCCGCAGCGTGTGCGGCGAGACGCCCGCGGCGAGGCCCGCCCGCTCGGCCGCGGTCCGGAGCACCGTCCAGGCCGACTGCCGGGACAGCGGCCCACCGCGTGAGTTGAGCAGGAGAGTCGGTGTGCCGTGCCCGGAGGCAGCCAGCGCCGGCCGCACCTGGACCAAATAGGCCTCGACTGCGGCAGCAGCGAACGACCCGACCGGAACGCGTCGCTGCTTTCCGCCCTTACCGGACAGCAGGACGCTTCGATCAGTCAGGTCGACGTCGTCGACGGCCAGCCCCACTGCCTCGGAGATGCGCGCCCCGGTTCCATAAAGCAATTCGAGCAGGGCGCGGTCACGGATGGCCAGCGGAGTCTGCTCGTAGCCAGCCGCGTCCAGCAGACGCTCGACGTCGTCGACACTGATCGCCTTCGGCAGCCGGCGCGGCGGTGCGGGCGGCCGCACCTCGTGGGCGACGTCCACCAGGACGAGCCCGTCCCGGAGCGCGAACCGGTGCAATCCCCGCACCGCGACGACGGCTCGCGCCGCGGACGTGGCCGACAGCGGCGGGTGGTCGGGGTCGCCTTCGCGCAGATAGGCGAGAAAGCCGCCGACAGCGGCCGCGTCGACACCGTCGATCCCGGTGAAGCCGCGGGCGGCGAGGTAGTCGACGTACCGGTTGAGATCACGGCGGTAGGACGCGAGCGTGTTCGCCGCGACACCCCGCTCGACGGCCAGATGGTCGAGATAGCCGCGCACGACGACCTCCGGCGCCAGGCGCCGAGTCGCGGCCGAGGCGGTCACTCGCTCAGTGTCCGGGACGAGCGGGCCACGGGGCGTCGGCGGGGCGCAGACCGGTCCAGCCAGTTGCCTGCGCGTGTGCGGTGGCGAGGATGCCGGCGACGGCGGCCGCGTTGGTCAAGTCACCGGCGTACACCCGCCGCACCGCCTCAGCGATCGGCACCCGCTCGACGGTCAGGGTGATCTCCTCGTGCTCGGGCTTGTGACGCTCCGCCTCCGGGATCGGCACCAGCCCGCGGGCGAGGTAGAGCCGGATCGCCTCGTTCGAGAAGCCCGGTGACGGGTGGAGGTCGAGCAGCACCTGCCAGTCGGAGGCGGTGACCGCTGCCTCCTCGGCGAGTTCGCGCCGTGCCGCGTCGACGGCCGGCTCGCCGTCGACGTCGAGCAAACCGGCCGGCAGTTCGTCCAGCCGGGCGCCGATCGGATGGCGGTACTGGTTGACGAGCAGCAGCTTCCCGTCGTCGTCGATCGCGACGACGCCGACCGCTCCCGGGTGGTCGACGACCTCCCGCTCGACAACGGCGCCGTCACTCATGCGCACCTTGTCGCGGCGCAGCGAAATGACGCGCCCGCGGAAGATCGGTTCGCTGCCGACGACCGCATAGGCCTCAGGAGTCGTCACGGAAACGCCGTGGCCGCACCGACCGCGATGCCTTCGACAACGGCGCCGTCTGCCGTCGGCCGCACCTCGCCATCGAGCGCCTCGTCCGGGATCTCGACCGGCAGCCGCTCCGCGGCGTTGTACTCGAGAGCCGCGCCGACGAAGCCACGGAACATCGGGTGCGCCCGGGTGGGCCGGGACTTCAGCTCGGGGTGGGCCTGCGTTGCGGCGAAGAATGGATGGATCTCGCGCGGCAGCTCGATGAACTCGACCAGCCGGCCGTCGGGCGACGTACCGGAGATGACCAGTCCCGCCGCCTCGAGCCGCTCGCGGTAGGCGTTGTTGACCTCGTAGCGGTGCCGGTGCCGTTCGGAGACGGCCGTCGTGCCGTAGGCCTCCGCGACGATCGACCCGGGCACCAGCGCCGCGGGGTAGGCACCCAGCCGCATCGTGCCGCCGAGGTCGGCGTTGCCGGCGACGATGTCGACCTGGTCGGACATCGTGGCGATGACCGGATCGGGCGTGTCCGGGTCGAACTCCGCCGAGTTGGCGGCGGTGATGCCGGCCAGATGCCGCGCCGTCTCGATCACCATGCACTGCAACCCCAGGCACAGGCCCAGGATCGGAATGCCCCGCTCGCGGGCGTGGCGCACCGCCCCGATCTTGCCTTCGATACCACGGATGCCGAAGCCACCCGGAATCACGATCCCGTCGACCCCGGCCAGCGCCAATGCGGCACCGGCTTCGGTCTCGCACGAGTCGGACGGCACCCACTTGATCTCGACCTTGGCGCGGTGCGCGAACGCGGCCGCCCGCAGTGCCTCTGACACGGACAGGTAGGCGTCGGGCAGGTCGACGTACTTTCCGACGAGCGCGATCGTCACCTCCGAGCGCGGGTGGTGGACCCGATCGAGCAGGTCGCCCCACTCGGTCCAGTCGACGTCGCGGAACGGCAGGCCGAGACGCCGCACGACGTAGGCGTCCAGCCCCTCCCCGTGCAGCACCTTCGGGATCTCGTAGATGCTCGGCGCGTCGGAGGCGGAGACCACGGCCTCGAGATCGACGTCGCACATCAGTGAGATCTTGCGCTTGACGTTGTCCGGGATCTCCCGGTCCGACCGGCACACCACGGCGTCCGGCGCGATGCCGATGCTGCGCAGCGCGGCGACCGAGTGTTGGGTCGGTTTCGTCTTCAGCTCACCGGACGGGGCTAGGTAGGGCACGAGCGACACGTGCAGGAAGAAGCAGTTGTCCCGTCCGACGTCGTGACGAACCTGGCGAGCGGCCTCGAGGAACGGCAGCGACTCGATGTCGCCCACGGTGCCACCGATCTCGGTGATCACGATGTGCGGCGTGCGACCGTCGGGACCCGGCGCCGCCATGGCGCGGATGCGGGCCTTGATCTCATTGGTGATGTGCGGGATCACCTGCACGGTGTCGCCGAGGTACTCGCCGCGGCGCTCCTTGGCAATGACCGAGGAGTAGACCTGGCCGGTCGTGACGTTCGCCGACCCCACCAGGTCGGTGTCGAGGAACCGCTCGTAGTGGCCGACGTCCAGGTCGGTTTCCGCACCGTCCTCGGTGACGAAGACCTCGCCATGCTGGAACGGGTTCATCGTTCCCGGATCGACGTTGAGGTACGGATCCAGCTTCTGCATGGTCACCCGGAGCCCGCGTGCCTTGAGCAACGAGCCGAGGCTGGATGCCGTCAGGCCCTTGCCGAGTGAGGAGGCGACGCCTCCGGTCACGAACAGATGCTTGGTCGGCTGAGGCGTGCGATCCACGGAAGTCCACGCTAACACGGACTCACCGCGCACCGGGCATCGTCAATGCGGCGCGCCGATGCGGGCATGGGCCGGTTCGGGCTCCCGGGCCGCGAAAAGCCCGCTGGCGTAGGCCTGCCGCAGGAGCCGGGCTCGGGCGTGGGTCGTCGGTGCGAACGGCGCGGTGGCGCCGACGATGACCACCGCCAGCTGTCGAGCCGTGACGAGCTCGGCGTGCGGGACGGGTCGCGGGGCCGCGCCGCGCGGGGCCGCGGTGCGTGCCGACCGGAGCGGCCCCAGCTTCTCGCCGACCTCCGCCAGCCGCTGCCGGACGAACGCGGCGGCCGCATTCACGGCACTGATCGCGCTGACCGCCCGCGGCGGCGTGGGAACGTCCATCTGGTGGCGTTACTTCGTGGAGCTCGGGAACAGCGCGGTCGCGCCCTTGCCCGTGCCGTAGTGACCGACGGAGGACTTTGTGACACCCGTCACGGCGAACACCGTCGACACCTGACCGATCGCGCCCTCCGCGTTGTCGACGGTCGACACGGCGGCCTTGAGCCCGTCGGCGTTGCGCACGCCGGCGATCACGCCGGCCTGCGTCGCGGAGCTGGAGTCGCCGGCCACAACCACGTGCCCACCGCGGCTCTGCAGTGCGGTGATCAGCGCAAGCTCGGACTGCGCGCCGTAGTCACCGACCGGCAGCGCGCCGGTGCCGACCACGACGACCGTCGTCGACGGTTTGATGCTGCCGTCAACCGACACCATGTGCAGTTCGGAGAAACCACCGAGAACCTGGCTGAGGTCCGTGGCCACGCCGTGGCCGAGCAGCACGAAGGCCAGCAACGCCCCGCCCAACTGCCCGGCGTCGCTGACCTCTGGGAGGATGAGCGAGTAGGGGTGGTTCGTTGTCGCCTGCGAGATGATGTCACTGCCGCGCCGGGGATCGATGTAGGACGCGGTGAGTTCGATGTGCCCGCTGATGGTGCCGCCGGCGGCCGCGATCTCCGCGGCGATCCCGTCCTGCACGGCAGCGCTCGCGCCCGGCAGCCCGACCAGCAGGACGCTCTGCTTCGTCAGCGCACCGTTGACCAGCTGTGGGCCGAACGAGCGGGCGAACTCGTTGGCATCACTGACCTGGCCCTGCAGGGTCTTGACCTGTTGGGCGAGCACCGTGCGGTCGCTCTTGAGGGTGTTGACCTGCTTGCGCAGATCCGTCGTGATCGGCCCGTTGAGGGCAGTTGTGCCGACGACGATGCCGAGGGCGAGGGCGAGGAAGACGGCAACGATGGAGACGATGTGATAGCGAAAGGAGATCACGAGAACAGTCCCTGTACCCAGCTGACAACGTGGTTCCAGCCGTGGTCGAAGTGATGGAGATAGCTTCGGCCGGCTTCGGAAACGGCAAGCGCGGCGACGATGGCGATCAGGGTGGCGACGACGAGGAGCAACAGAGCAGCGGAGGAGATGCGGTTGCGGTACAGCCGGGTGACGCCCTTAGCATCGACGAGCTTGCCACCGACGCGAAGCCTGGTGAGGAACGTGGACGCCATGCCGGCGCGCCCCTTGTCGAGGAACTCGGCGAGCGTGGCGTGCGTGCCGACGGCGACGATGAGCGACGCGCCCTTCTCGTCGGCGAGCAGCATCGCGATGTCCTCGCTCGTGCCCGACGTCGGGAACGTGACCGCGTCGATTCCGAGGTCCTGCACCCGTGCGAGGCCCGGTGCCCGGCCGTCCGGGTAGGCGTGAACGACCACTTCGGCGCCGGTCGCGAGGGCGGCGTCGGACACGGCATCCATGTCGCCGACGATCATGTGCGGCTTGTGCCCCGCCTCGAGAAGCGCGTCCGCTCCCCCGTCGACGCCGACGAGCACCGGCTTGTACTCGCGGATGTAGTGCTTGAGCGCCTTGAGGTCGGCGGCGTGGTCGAAGCCGCGCACGACAACGAGCACGTGCTTGCCGGCGAAGTGGGTGCGTACCTCAGGGACGCCGATCCCGTCGAGGAGCAGTTGCCGTTCCCGGCCCATGTACTCCGAGGTGTTGACCGCGAACGCCTCGAGCTGTGCCGACAGCCCCGACTTCGCCTCCGTCATCAGCGCCGCGACGGAGTCGACGTCCTGGAGTGTGCCGGTCGCGACCGGTGCCTCGCCGATGTAGATCGCGTCCCCGTCGATCCGGATCTTGGTGCCCTCTTTGACGTGGGCGAAGATCTCTCCGCCCACGTTGTCCAGCAGCGGTATGCCGTTCGCGACGATCCGATCCGGGCCGAGGTTGGGATAGCGCCCGGAGATGCTCGGCTGGGCGTTGATGACGGCGGCCACCTTCGCTGCGATGAGCGCCTCCGCGGCGACGCGATCGAGGTCGACATGGTCGATGATGGCGATGTCGCCCGGGTTGAGGCGCCCGACCAGCCGGTTGGTCCGGCGGTCGAGCCGCGCGACGCCGCTGACGCCGGGCAAGGCGTCCACGCGACGGCGCAGAGGTGCGAGCTTCATGACTGCCAATGGTGCCATCTGATGCTGTGACCGGCGGAGTCCGCCACGCGGTCACGACCCGCTTTTGCCGCCTCTGCGCACAGTTTTGGCTCGGCTTGGCCGGCTCGCGCCAGCCCGTTGGTCGGCCGCGGCGGCCAGCAGCTCGGTGGCGTGCTTGCGCGCCGCGGCCGAGTCGCTGCCGGCCAGCATCCGGGCCAGCTCCGCGACTCGGTCTTCATCGGTGACGAGGCGCACATCGCTGGCCGTCACGCCGTCCTGCGTGCCGTTCGCGGGCTTGTCCACGGCGATCTGGCGGTCGGCGAAGGCCGCAACCTGAGGCAGGTGAGTCACCACGATCACCTGGTGGTCGCGAGCGAGGTGGGCCAGGCGACGTCCGACCTCGACCGCTGCCCGGCCGCCGACGCCCGCGTCCACCTCGTCGAACACCATGGTGGGGACGGGGTCGCTGCCGGCGAGGCAGACCTCCAACGCGAGCATCACGCGGGACAGCTCGCCGCCCGAGGCACCCCGCCCGACCGGCAGCGCGGGCGACTGCGGGTGCGGCTGCAGCAGGAAGTCGACGTCGTCGGTTCCGTCCGGCCCGGCGCCGAGTTCCTGGCCGCCAACCGGAAGGGCAACAGTGGCGCCGCCGGGCTGCCGAGCGGATACCTCGATCCGCAGCGACGCGTCCGCCATCGCGAGTCCCGACAACTCCGCGGTGACGGCCGTGCCGAGCTTCCGCGCCGCGGCG
>JAODNL010000127.1 GCA_025465405.1 Pseudonocardiales bacterium
ATGGCCGGCGACCGCGAGATGGACGTACGAGGCGAGGCCCAGTACGGCTAGCCCGGAGCCGACCACCAGAGTGCCGGCCGGGACTACACGGAGCAGCCGCTTCACTTGCGGACGAGGGCGAGCAGAAGAGTGATCATCGCGCGGAGCAGGTACATCGTCGCCTTGATTGGCGACGCGCTCGGCGTGCCCGCCATCCGCGCCCGCATCGCCACCGGCACCTGTCTGACGGTATAGCCGTTGCGGGCAGCCCACACGGTGGTGTCGATGGTGTCGCCGAGGTACTCCACCGGCAGCCAGCGGGCGTAACCCTCGATCAGCGGTCGGCCACAGGCCCGGAATCCCGACGTGGTGTCCGTGAGCCTGGTGCGGGCCAACTTGCTGAGTACGAACGACAGCAGCGACATCGCCCACCAACGGGGGCCACGGGCACGGTAATCGCCTTCACCCGCGAACCGGGCGCCGATCACGAGGTCGGCGCTGTCCAAGGCGCTCACCAGCGCGGACACGTTACGCGGATCGTGCTGACCGTCCGCATCCAGTTGGACCGCCACGTCGTAGTCGTGCCGCAGGGCGTACAGATACCCAAGGCGCCTCGCCCCGCCGACCCCGAGATTGTACGGAAGGGTGGTGACGATGGCGCCCGCAACCCTGGCCGCCGCGCTGGTGTCGTCGATGGAACCGTCGTCGACGACCAGGACGTCGACGGTCGGAAGCTCAGCGTGGACCTCGGCGATGACCTTGCCGATCGACTCGGCCTCGTTGAACGCCGGAATGATGATCAAGACGCGCTTATCGCTCGTCATGGCTGAGCTCCCTCGAATCCAGCTCCGCGAGCCGGGTACGGATGAGGGCGACTTCCTCGGCGAGGGTGCGGGTTTCCTCTTCGAGTCGGCTCACCTCCCAGCTCAGGTGCGTGCAGATCAGCAGCAGTAGAAGAATTCCGAGGAACAGCACAAGGCTGGCTCCGGAGGCTACCCCGATCAGTTTGGCCACTACGTCGAGGCCGCGGGGGAACAGCGACAGAGGGATTACGCCGATGCCGACCACGATCCATAACACCGCGTACTTCTCGCGTAGCTGGCGTCGCCGTAGTAATTCAAAGATCACCACAAGCAGCAGGACGCCCACGACTACCGTGAGAATGGTTAGCTTCATGCGGCTGCCTTTCGCAACGCGATGAACCCTGGTTCGTCAAGTGCATTCGCGAGCATCTCATGCCAAGGTGACATGGATGCGAGACCCGCTCGCACCCAGCCGGCGTGGCTCAGCACGCTGTAGGTGGGGCGGGTGGCCGGCCTGGGGAACCGGTCGCTGGTGGTCGGCCGGACCCGGTTCGGGTCGAGACCGCTGAGGGAGAAGACAGCCCGAGCCAGCTCGTACCAGGTGGCCTCGCCTGCGGCGGTGCCGTGGTAGACGCCCGGCGCGGCCCGCCCGGCGAGCGCCGCCTCACCGAGGGCGACCAGCTGAACAGCCAGGGCACGGGTCCAGGTGGGCTGGCCGCGCTGGTCGTCGACGACCTCGACGCTGTCGCGTTCGGCAGCCAGCCGCAGCATCGTGGCGACGAAGTTACGGCCGTGTTCGCCGTACAACCAGGCGGTGCGTACGACGTAACCAGTGTCGGGCAGCGCCGCCAGCACGGCCCGCTCACCGACGAGCTTGCTGCGGCCGTACGCGTTGACGGGGCCCGTCGGCGTGTCCTCCGGGTACGGGTCGGAACCGGTTCCTGGCAGGACATAGTCGGTGGACACCTGTACCAGCCGGGTCCCGGCGGCGCGACAGGCGGTGGCCAGGTGGCCGACGCTCGTGCCGTTCACCAGCGTGGCTCGGTCCTCGTCGGCCTCGGCGCCGTCCACATCGGTGTATGCCGCGGCGTTTACGACCAGGTCGTGCCCGACCACGGCCGGCTCCACCGCCGCGGCGTCGGTGACGTCGAGCGTCTGCCGGCCGACCGCGGTGACGTCATGGCCGGCCCGGCGCAGCTCCGCCACCAGGTCGACGCCGAGCATGCCCTCGGCGCCCGTCACCAGCCAGCGTGCGCTCACAACCGGGCCTTCGGCCGCAGCGGCTCCCACCAGCTGCGGTTCTCGGCGTACCAGCGCACCGTGCCTGCCAGGCCGGTGTCGAAGGGCACGCGGGGCCGGTAGCCGAGTTCGTTCGAAATCTTGGTGATGTCCACCGAGTACCGCCGGTCGTGGCCCTTGCGGTCCTCCACGTACTCGACGCGGTCCCAGCCGACGCCGCTCGCCTCCAGCAGCAGGCCGGTCAGTTCCTTGTTGGTCAGTTCGGTGCCGCCGCCGATGTTGTACACCTCGCCGGCGCGACCGCAGGTCAGCGCCAGCGCGATGCCGTGGCAGTGGTCGTCGACGTGCAGCCAGTCGCGGACGTTGCCGCCGTCGCCGTACAACGGCACGGTGCCGCCGTCGAGCAGGTTGGTGACGAACAGCGGGATGACCTTCTCGGGGAACTGGTACGGCCCGTAGTTGTTGGAGCAGCGGGTGACCACCACGTCGAGCTTGTGGGTGCGGTGGTAGGCCAGGGCGAGCAGGTCCGAGGACGCCTTGGACGCGGAGTACGGCGAGTTCGGCGTCAGCGGCCAGTCTTCGGGCCAGGAGCCGGTCTCGATGGAGCCGTACACCTCGTCGGTCGACACGTGCAGGAACCGGCCCACGCCGTGCCGGAGCGCGGCGTCGAGCAGCACCTGGGTGCCCAGCACGTTGGTCACGACGAACGGCGTGGCGCCGCCGATCGAGCGGTCCACATGCGACTCCGCGGCGAAGTGGACGACCGCGTCGTGACCGGGCATGATGCCGTTGACGAGATCTGCGTCACAGATGTCGCCCTGGACGAAGGTGAGGCCGGGGTGCTGTGCGACCGGGTCCAGGTTCGCCCGGTTACCCGAGTAGGTCAGCTGGTCGAGAACGGTCACCGTGGCGTCGACCATTCCGGCGCGCTCTCCGGCCAGGACCGTCCGCACGAAGTGAGACCCGATGAAGCCGGCACCGCCAGTGACGAGGACTCTCATGAGTACGGGACTATAGCGTCCCGCTTGCGGGTTTGCGGCATGCCTCCGAGCCGTGGCAAACCGGCCGGTGCGTGGGCGTGTCGAACGCCGTCTAAGCTGGCGCGGTGCGTGGAATCGTTCTCGCCGGTGGCACCGGCTCCCGGCTGTGGCCGATCACGAAGGCCGTGTCCAAACAACTCATGCCGGTCTTCGACAAACCAATGATCTATTACCCGCTGTCGACGTTGATGATGGCGGGTATCTCCGACATCTTGATGATCACGACTCCCGAGGACCAGCCCCAGTTCCAGCGGCTGCTCGGCGATGGTTCGCACGTCGGTCTCAACCTGACGTACGCCGTCCAGGAGCGCCCGGCGGGCATCGCCCAGGCTTTCGTCATCGGCGCCGACTTCATCGGCGACGACTCGGTGGCGTTGATCCTCGGCGACAACATCTTCCACGGCGTCGGCCTGGGCAGTCAGCTCTCCCAGCACAACGCCGTCAGCGGTGCCCGCATCTTCGCGTACGCCGTGTCCAATCCCCAGGAGTACGGCGTCGTCGAATTCGACGAGACCGGCCGGGTCATCTCCATCGAGGAGAAGCCCGAGAAGCCCAAGTCGATGTACGCCGTACCCGGCATGTACTTCTACGACAACCGCGTGGTCGAGATCGCGCGCGGGTTGCGCCCCAGCGCGCGGGGCGAACTGGAGATCACCGCGGTCAACGACGAATACCTGCGCGCGGATGAACTTCGCGTGACAGTTCTCGATCGCGGCACCGCCTGGCTGGATACCGGCACGTTCGGCTCGCTGGTGCAGGCCGCCGAGTTCGTCCGCGTGCTCGAGGAGCGGCAGAACCTGAAGGTCGGCTGTATCGAGGAAGTGGCCTGGCGGACCGGTCTGATCGACGACGTCCGCCTGCGGGAGCTCGCCGAGCCGCTGGTCAAGAGCGGTTACGGCAGCTACCTGCTCGACCTGCTCGACCGGCGGTACTTCAGCGGAGGCCCGGCGTGAAGATCCTGCCCCTGACGATCGAGGGCGCCTACCAGGTCGTACCGGCCCTGCACGGGGACCCGCGCGGCCTGTTCACCGAGTTCTACCGCGACGACAAGCTGACGGAGGCCGTCGGGCACCCGTTGCGGCTCGCGCAGGGAAACCTGTCGGTGTCGGCCAGCGGCGTCGTGCGCGGGATCCACTTCGCCGACGTGCCGCCGAGCCAGGCCAAGTACGTCCAGTGCGTCCGCGGCGCCGTCCTCGACGTCATCGTGGACCTGCGCGTCGGGTCGCCCACGTTCGGCCGCTGGGAGGGCGTGCGCCTCGACGACGTCGACCGGCACGCGGTGTACATCGCCGAGGGTCTGGGCCACGGCTTCTGCGCGCTGACCGACGACGCCACGCTGGCGTACCTGTGCTCGGAGACGTACGCGCCGACCCGTGAGCGCGCGATCCACCCGCTCGACCCCGACCTGGCCATCGAGTGGCCCGCCGACGCGCCGCAACTGTCGGCGCGCGACGCGGCGGCGCCGAGCCTCGCCGAGGCTCTGGACAAGGGCCTGTTGCCCGACTACCGGGAGTGTGTCGACTTCTACGCCTCGTTGGGGGCGGAGGACGACCAGCGGCGTCGCTGAGTCGGTAAGCGGGTGCCTGGCACCTCGGCTTTTTACGGTCGTCCGGCAGGATCGAGGCTGGCCAGCGGCTCCGCCGGGCTCAGCGCGGGGGAGCCGGCCGGTCGCCGGCGGCTGCGGTGGAGCGCGACCACTCCCCAGCACACCGCGCTCGCGCACGACAGCAGCGCGAGCGGCAGGCTCACCCGGATGACCGAGGACCAGAGGTACCACCAGATCGGGCGGGTACTGGCCAGGTAGGTGACCGCCAGGCTGGCGAAGTAGATCAGGCCCAGGCCCCAGAGCCAGAGGTCGGAGCCGAGCCCCAACTCCGGGCGGCGCCTGCGCAGGAAGAGCCCGCCGAGCACCGCGACGACGACCGCGAACGCGACGATCGGGCCGACCCTGGTCCACAGCTCACTCACGATCGGCGGGAACCGGTTCCACACCTCCGGGTCACCGCCCAGCAGGTCGCGGTAGCGGGCATCCGCCGTCACGTCCGACCGGGCGCCGAGGATCCGCGCGAGCCCCACCCAGACCAGCCCGACCGCGACCGGCAGCCAGACCAGCGCGGCGCGCCGTAGGTTACGGCGTTCCCGCAACGTGACCATCGCAGCGAGTACGACCACCATGACAAGCGCTTCGTTCTTGGTGAGAGCGGCGAGGGACATCAGCAGGAGGGGCAGCGTCGGGCGGGCGAGCGCGTCCTCGCGCAGCAGCAGCAGCACCGCCGCGGCCACCCACGCCGCCGTCCACAGCGGGTCGCTCAACCCACCCGACACCGCGAACGGGGCCGCGCCCCAGGTGGCCAGCGCCACGCAGGCACCCGCCGCCCGAGACACGGTGGCCGACGTGCGCGCGGTGACGGTGCGTACCGCGTAGGACAGCAGGGCGATCGCCGAGAACGTCACCACCGACGAGGTGAACTGTGCGACGTAGAACTGGTAGCCGTGCAGCATGCTCCACACTGCGGCGACCGGTGCCGACGCCAACGGCGGGTAGTCGGTGTGGGAGAACATCACGTACACCGGGTCGGTGATGTAGTGCCGGGAGGCCGCGGAGCCCTTCGTGAAGTAGACCGCGTGCAGCCACCAGATGGAGTGCGCGTCCCACTGGATCGGTGCCGCGAACACCCGCAGGAAGGGCGGCAGCAACGGCACCACGATCCAGGCGACGTCGGCCCAGGACCGGTGCGGCCACGGCTCGCAGCCGCGCCGCCACAGCAGGAACGCGACGGCGTACTGCCCGGCGAACGCCACCGCCAGCCACGGCCGCAGCCCACCACCGACCGCCAGCATCGCCATTACCGCGGCGGCGCAGGTGAGCGCGGTGACGAGCGGTGCGAGCAACGGTGTGAGCAGCAGGCTGCGGGTCAGGGCGAAGGCGAGCGGCAGGCCGCCGACGACCACGAGGACCACCGCGACGAGCGAATGAACCATGGTCACCGCCCCGTCGGCGTCACGACGAGGTGGAGGCCACCGGTGACTCGCTTGTCGTTGACGTTGACCGCGAACGAGAGCATGTAGTCGGCCTGCCGGGGGTCGGTCAGCAGCACGATCCCGTTCATCGCCCCGAACTCCGCGATGCGCTGCTCCCACTCGTCGTTGAGGAACTCGGGCGGCAGGCACACCCGCGCCCCGCGGGGCACCTTCGCCACCAATTCCCGCTGGACCGTCTCGAACTGCAACTTGCGCTGCGTGTCCGGGGTGAACCTGGAACGGTCGAGCGCCTGGGCACCCTCGGTGGTCGCGTTCACCGCGCCGGTGCCCGCCAGTACAACCACGACCACGGCGAGCCCGGCTACGAGGGGGCGGACGAGCAGGGTGACCAGACGTGGCGGGCGGGTCGCCGGGGCCGGCGGCGCGTCGGTCTCCGCACCGGCATCGCCAGAGATCGAAGGTCGCGACATCATCCCTGCTCTCTCATGCGGACGCCGCGGGATCGGCCGTCGGGTCGCGCGACATCGGGTCGACCGGCATATCCGAGCGGTAATCGTGGATGTGGGGTGGCCGGACCACCT
>JAODNL010000147.1 GCA_025465405.1 Pseudonocardiales bacterium
GCCGACCTCCACGAACTCGCCCAGGTACATGACGGCTATCCGATCCGACACGACACTGATCAGCCGTAGGTCGTGCGAAATCATGATCAGGCTCAGGTCCAGCCGGTCTCGGAGGTCCTCGAGAACGTTCAAGATCTGCGCGCGATTAGAGGCGTCGAGTGCCGCGGTCGGTTCATCGCAGATCAGCAGCTGCGGCTCCAACGACAGTGCCCGAGCGATGACGACTCGTTGCAGCTCGCCGCCGGAGCATTCAGCCGGAAACCGGTCGATGAACGAGCCATCGAGTCCGACGAGCTCAAGTAATTCAAGGACGCGAGATTCCCTCTCGGCTCGCGTGCCCATCCGATGTTGGCTCATCGGGGCCAGCAGACCTTGACCGATCCGCATTCGCGGATCCAGCGCACCAAGCGGATCTTGGAACACGATTTGCATGCCTCGACGGCAAGCCCTCATGCGATCGCCGGATGCGGAAATGACATCGATTCCGTCGAAGGTCACTTCGCCGCGGTCAACCGGAATGAGCCCTAGGATCAACCTCGCCAGTGTGCTCTTGCCGCTGCCGGACTCCCCCACTATTCCGAGTACTTCACCGCGACGGAGCGTGAACGAGACGCCGTCGACGGCGTGCACGGCAGCCTTGGAGCGGATCAAACCGGCGCGCACCGGGAAGGACTTCGCGACGTCATGCACCTCGAGCAGGCCTTGCGGGTCGTCGCGGCGGACTGACGCCGAGATGGTCGTCACGCGCTTCACACCTTCACCGTCGCCCAGCATCGGGTTGCATGATCGTCGTGACTGAGGAGTTCGGGTTCTTCTGAGGAACACCGCGAGCCGAGTCCGAGCTCCGCGGAGACAGTGCATCGATGACAGAACCGGCAGCCCGCGGCGACGGATCCCCGCTCCACGAACTTTCCGGGGATGGTGTACAGCTTGCCGTCCGCGTCGCGCTCGAGCAGCGACGCACGCATCAGTGCTCGAGTGTACGGGTGCTGCGGGGCATCGAAGATCTCCCTGGAACTGCCCTGCTCGACGATGCGACCCGAATACATGACCGCGACGCGGTCGGCCATGCCCGCAACGATGCTGAGGTCGTGTGTGATCAACAGGAGCGCCATGCCGGCCTCGGCCGTCTTCGAGGCGAGCAACCGGAGGATCTGAGCCTGGACGGTCACATCCAGCGATGTGGTCGGCTCGTCAGCGATCATCAGGGCTGGCTCGCCGCTGATGGCGCTGGCGATCATTACACGTTGAGCCATTCCACCGGACAGCTGGTGGGCGTAGCCCCTCGCGCGACGCACCGGTTCCGGAATCCCGACGGTCCGCAACAGTTCGATGCTGCGCGACCAACCAGCCTTCCGGCTCGCGTTGCGGTGTTCCCGGTATGACTCGCCGACCTGCGAGCCGATCCGGCAGGTCGGGTCCAGGGCCGAACGGGGTTGCTGGAAGAGAAGCCCGACGTTGGCGCCGCGCACCCGATTCATCTCAGATTCGGTGGCCGTGGTCAGCTCGCGACCGTTGAGGCGTACAGAGCCGGAGACGATGTTCGCGTTTCTCGGCAGCAGTTGCATGATCGACAGCGCTGTCATGGTCTTGCCCGATCCGGATTCGCCCACCAGCGCAACGATCTCGCCCCGTCGAACGGTGAGGTCGACGCCGTCGACAGCATCGACGACGCCCATCCGTGAGGAGACGCGCGTGTGTAGATCGCTGATCTCGAGAAGGGCATCGCGGTTCGATCCCGACGCGCCACTGTTCGTCACTGAGTCAGCCCGGTCGCAACCACGCCGGCAGGCTCTGCCGGAGCCCGGTCATGGCGCAGGCCTTGACCTGCCATCGTCAGTGACAGCGCGGTGATGAAGATCGCCAAGCCAGGCGTGGCTACCAGCAACGGGTCTTGCTGCATGAACGACTGTCCTTCGGCGAGCATGGATCCCCAGTCCGACTGTGGGGGCTGAACGCCCAATCCGAGGTAGGACAGGCTCCCAACCGTGATGAGTTGATACGCGAACCGAGACAGCGCGAGGGACAGCACCGGGTTGAATGCATTGGGCAGCACATGGCGGACGACGATGAATCGTTGCCTACATCCGAGCGCCTTTGCGGCTTCGATGTAGCCGTGGGTGTTGATCTCCAGTGTCATCGTTCGAGCGAGCCGCGCGAATGCCGTCCAACCGACGACGGTCATCGCAATCACAACCGTCTTCGGACCCGGGCCCATGATCACAATCAGGACGAGGGCCAGAAGCATGTCCGGGAAGGCGAGGAGAACGTCCGCCGCGCGCATCGCGATCTCGTCCACCAGGCCACCGATCCGGCCGCTCGCGATGCCCAGCAACGTCCCGATGACGGCGGACAGCACGACCGTGACGCCTGCGATGGTCACCGAAAACCGGCCGCCGACGAGTAGCCGGGACAGGACATCGCGTCCATAGGCGTCCGTGCCCAGCAGATGACTCAGCGTCGGTCCGGCGAGGCGGTGATCCAGGTTCTGCAGGTTCGGGTCGTCCGGCCTGATCCACGACGATATGACCACCA
>JAODNL010000178.1 GCA_025465405.1 Pseudonocardiales bacterium
TCCGCGCGCTGTGCGACCGGCGCACCGGCATCGGCGGTGACGGCCTGTTGCGGGTCGCACCCAGCGCGCAGGACGGGCCTGATGTCCGCTGGTTCATGGACTACCGCAACGCCGACGGCTCGGTCGCTGAGATGTGCGGAAACGGCATCCGGGTATTCATGCGATACCTCCAGGGGGCCAGCCTCGTTGAATCGATTGCGGCGGTGGCGACACGCGGCGGAATCAAGCGTGTGCAGGCCAGCGGAGGCGGAGACGTCACCGTAGACATGGGCCGGCCCCGGATTCTTGCCGACCGGCCGGTCGTCACCGCCGCGCCTCTGCCTGCCGTGCCCGCAACCCACGTCGAGATGCCCAATCCACACGTCGTGGTCCGGGTCGCGGACCGCGACCAGCTCGCCGCGCTGGATCTGAGCCGCCCGCCGCGAGTGGAGCCCGCGCTGCCCGCCGGCCAGAACGTCGAGTTCGTCGTCCAGGCCGGCCCCCGCCACCTTGTGATGCGGGTCCACGAACGGGGCGTCGGCGAGACCCGATCGTGCGGCACCGGTATCTGCGCCGCCGTCGTCGCGGCGGCCTCCGAAGACCCGGCTGGGCCGGACGGCGGGCCATGGCTGGTGGACGTGCCGGGCGGGACCTGCGAGGTCGTGTGGCGCCAGGACGGGGACGTGCAGCTGACCGGGCCGGCCGTGATCGTGGGCGAGATCGAGCTCGATGACGCGTGGCTGGCACTCGCGCAGCGGTAATTGCTGGCAACCGCGTGTCACGATGGACGGTGAGATGACTGAATTCGATGACCTGAGCGCCCTCGACGGCGACTCCACTGGTGACTACGAGCTCGAGGAACGCCAGGCGCTGCGCCGCGTGGCCGGTCTGTCGACCGAACTTCAGGACGTCACCGAGGTCGAGTATCGGCAGCTGCGCCTCGAACGCGTGGTCCTCGTCGGGGTGTGGACCACCGGCACCCTGGCGGAGGCAGAGAACTCCCTCGCCGAGCTCGCGAGGCTGGCCGAGACGGCGGGCTCGCTCGTCCTGGACGGGCTGATCCAGCGCCGCGATCGGCCCGACCCGGCTACCTACATCGGCTCCGGCAAGGCCAAGGAACTGCGAGACATCGTCAGCACCGAGCTCGCCGACACCGTGATCTGCGATGGCGAGCTGACGCCCGGTCAGCTGCGCCAGCTGGAGGAGGTCGTCAAGGTCAAGGTGGTGGACCGTACCGCCCTCATCCTCGACATCTTCGCCCAGCACGCGCGATCCAAGGAAGGCAAGGCGCAGGTCGAGCTGGCCCAGATGCAATACCTGTTGCCCCGATTGCGGGGCTGGGGCGAGTCGCTCTCGCGCCAGGTCGGCGGCCGGGCGGCCGGCGGGCTGGGCATCGGCGGCCGTGGTCCCGGTGAGACCAAGATCGAGATCGACCGGCGGCGAATCAACGCCCGGATGGCCAAGCTCCGCAAGGAGATCGCCGCGATGAAGACCTCGCGCGACGTCAAGCGCGCCCGTCGGGTCGGCCGGCACGTACCCAGCGTGGTGCTCGCCGGATACACGAACGCGGGCAAGTCGTCGCTGCTCAACCGGCTCACCGACGCCGGAGTGCTCGTCGAGAACGCGTTGTTCGCCACGCTCGACCCGACTGTGCGGCGCTGCCAGGCATCGGACGGTCGGCCGTACACCCTCGCTGACACGGTGGGTTTCGTCCGGCATCTGCCGACCCAACTCGTCGAGGCATTCCGCTCGACGCTGGAGGAGGTCGCCGAAGCCGATCTGATCCTGCACGTCGTCGATGCGGCCGACGCCGATCCCGAGGCACAGATCCGCGCGGTACGCGAAGTGCTCGGCGAGATCGACGCGCTGGGGGTGCCGGAGCAGCTGGTGTTCAACAAGGTCGACGGCGCTGACCCGGAGATGCTGCTGCGGCTCAAGCGCCTGGCGCCGGACGGCGTCTTCGTCTCCGCCCGCGCCGGCACTGGCATCGACGAGCTCCGAGAGGTGCTCGAGCGGCGCATGCCCAGCCCGGACGTCGAGGTCAACGTGCTGGTGCCCTATACCCGCGGGGACCTCGTGGCACGGGTGCACGAGACAGCCGAGGTGCTGCGCACCGAACACACGGCCGACGGCACGCTGTTGCGCGCCCGGGTGAATCCTGGCCTTGCCGCGGCGCTCGGCCCGTTCGCCAGCGCGGCTGGCGTACCCTAGGACCGCCTGCCGCTGAGAGCCGAGGGAGATTCGAGATGTGGGAAGCACCCTGGCACTGGGTCGTGCTAGCGATTGTCGTGATCGCGCTTTTCGGCTACAAGAGGCTGCCTGACGCTGCGCGGTCCCTCGGACGCTCGCTGCGGATCTTCAAGACCGAGATCAAGGGCATGGGGGAGGACGACGCCGCCCGGGCGGCCGGACCGGCCCAGGTCGTACCGCCGCAGACCACACCGCCACAGACCACAGCGCCGGCTGAGCCGCAGTCACCGGCTCCGCCGCCCGCCGACACCGAGGTACCGGCGTCGACGTCGGCGAAGAACGACACCGCCGCCGGCGGTCAGTGACCTAGTCCGGTCCGGGCCGGCTAACCGACCTTGCGCAGGACCGTGACCACCTTGCCGAGGATGGTTGCATCGTCGCCCGGAATCGGGGCGTACGCGGGATTGTGCGGCAGCAGCCACACCTTGCCGTCGCGCCGCCGGAATGTCTTCACCGTCGCCTCACCGTCGATCATCGCCGCGACGATCTCGCCGTTCTCCGCCGTCGGCTGCTGACGGACCACGACCCAGTCGCCGTCCGAGATCGCGGCATCGATCATCGAGTCACCCGCGACCCGCACCAGGAACAGCGTGCCGTCGCCGACGAGCACCTTCGGCAGCGGGAAGACGTCCTCGATCGCCTGCTCAGCCAGGATCGGGCCGCCCGCCGCGATACGTCCGACCACGGGGACGAAGACCGGTGCGTCGCCCCGCGGCGCGTCCTCGGTGACCGCGAGGGCACGGCGAGCCGCCTTTTCCTTGTCCAGACCCTCGGTGCCGCGCACGTCGACGGCCCGGGGCCGGTTGGGATCGCGACGCAGGAAACCCTTGCGCTCGAGCATCGCGAGCTGGTGCGCCACGCTTGAGGTCGACGCGAGGCCGGCGGATTCGCAGATTTCGCGGATGCTCGGCGGGTAGCCGCGCCGTTCGACCGAGTCGCGGATGACATCGAGGATGGCCTGCTGGCGCCGGGTGAGCCCGGTGACAGAGTCCGGCAGTTCGGTGACCTTCGGCCGCCCGGGGCGGCGGGGCGGCTCCTCGGCGGCCGCTCGCTTACGTCCGGCCGAGCGAACGGGCGCCTTCGTGGCCTTCGGTGCCGCCTTTTTCTGGGCCGCTGATTTGGACTGGGGCATGTCGTGCGCCTCCCGCATGTTCGATTCGACCTGTCTGAGGCGACGGTAGCGGCAGACCGTCACAATCTCAAACATCTGTTCGAAGACACGCCGCCGACCGCTGGTTTTTGTCAGACCCCCCTGATAGACATTCGAATAGGCGTTCTTCGAATGTCCGTTCGATCCGGATGAGATCTTCGCACCCGAGCACCCCGAGGAGTCCACATGTCCGTCGCTACCGAATTCGCCCCGGCTGTCTTCATCCCGTCGCGCGCCCGGCCGGCCTCGAGCCAGTGTGAACGACCCTCGGCGGCGGTGTCGACACTGCACCGTCCGAGCGAGCAGTCGGTGGCCGTGCCGCTGCGGCTCACCCGGCGCGGCCTGCTGGCGATCGCCGTCGCGGTCGGGGTTCTGGCGCTCGGCCTGGTCTGGCTGGCCCGGTTCTCCGCACCGGGCGCGCAAGCAGCCACGCCACGGCCGGACGCGGTCACGGTGCGCACTGGCGACACGCTGTGGGCCATCGCCACCCGGATCGCGCCGCAGCGCGACCCGCGGGCCGAGGTGGCCGACCTGCAGCGCATCAATCACCTGAGCGGGGTCGAGCTCACCGCCGGCCAGCTCCTCCGCACCCGCTAGCACCCGAGTCGGTCCGCCCTCGCGCTGCCCGCGAGCTGGCGAGAAGTAAATCCCGACGCGCCGAGATTGGCCCTTGCGGAACATCGAGTTCAGCTCTAGCGTTCACCCCTACATATAGTAGTTACATCGCTGTAAGTCATCCACAGGTTGGGGTTGACGGTCCACAGGTCAGGTCGGTCTGTGCACACGTCGTCCCCAGGTTGTCGACAGGTTCGTCCACAGCGACGGGGTAATCAAAAGTAGTCAGAGACCCAAAAGGCATTCAGAGACATAGGGGGAGGTCGGCACCGATGCGCTGTCCCTACTGCCGGCACCCGGATTCGCGGGTCGTCGACTCGCGCGAGCAGGACGAGGGCCAGGTTATCCGCCGCCGGCGGTCCTGCCCGGAGTGCGGCCGCCGATTCACCACGGTCGAGG
>JAODNL010000225.1 GCA_025465405.1 Pseudonocardiales bacterium
GCGTGGTCGTCGCGAAGAATCCGCGCCACAACTCTGGCGTGGCGCTCGGCATCGTCCGTCGCAGCGGGAAGATGCTGGAGATTGCTGGGGAGCTCGCCCGACAAGTCGGCGCGGAACTCGACCGCGAGCGCGTGGCGGACGGTGATCGCTCGCCACTTGGTGAGATCATCACCGTCGAGGTTGAGGCCGAGCCGGACGGCTATCAGTCGACCGAGCTCCCCGGTCGCTTCCTTCTCGGCGATGCGCGAGTCGAGACCTGGGTTCGCCAACCAGCTCGCGAGCTGTTCCTCGCTGCTCGAGCCGAAGAGCAGCCGCTTAAGCAGGGACGGCGGTCCGCCCTCACCTCCCGCCCCCACGGCATCGACGAGATCCTGGTAGGTGACCTTTTCGCGCCCAAGCAGATCGTCAATTGCTCCATCGGTGAATCGCTGCCGCAGGGCGTTTCGTGCCAGCTGCCGCAGCTTCGGCTCCCACCGACAACCAGCCAACTCGAGTTCCATCAGGACCGACCCGTGAACGTCGGCCGTGAGCCCCGGCAGGTAGAGCACGATCGGATGTGGATCATCTCCGGCCACGAAGGGCTCCGCAGCAAACCGAAGCGCATAGAAGGAGTCCTCGTACGTAGCCAGGCGAACGGCGCTGCCAGCGACGTCGATCTCCGCGAGCTCGGCGGTCGAGGATCCGCGCAGCTCATCGACGAACGCGGTGAACTCGGACCGAGGGTCGTACCACACCACCAGGCCGTACTTGTCCACACGCTGACGGAGCTGGGCCGTGATGTAGTCCTTCAGCAGGTTCGTCATGTGTTTGCTCGTTGGAGTGCGGCGGCGGTGGCGGGATGGTGACGCTGGGCGACGAGCTGGTCAATCGGGGTGGTGGGTTCCTTACGCGGATACCACTTCTCGTCGTTGGCTGCGTCTTGGACCCAGAACACGTCTTCGAGGCCATGCGCGATAGCGAGACTCCGGTCCTTGGCGCACTTGAGCACGACCCGCTCGGCCCACAATCGCATCGCGAGCTGCGCCCAGTCGTAGTCGCCCCTGGCGAGCTTGCCCCAGTGCTTCTTCAACTCGGTCGACCAGGCTCGATGATGCGCGAACAACCGCCACAACGGCGCCAACACGACCACGATCCCGTCATTCAGATCGGGCGCCCACAATGGCGCCACCGCCTCGAGCTCCTCGCGCAGCTCACGCAGCTCCGCGACCAAGCGCTCCTGCGCGTCGATCGCCTTGCGCTGCGATGCCGACGGGTTCACCCCCGCCTCCTGCCGCAACCGGGTCAGCTCGCGGTCCTCGACACCGAGCTTGGGCACAACGACGTCGTGCAGCACCTGGAACAGCGAGTCAGCCGACACTCGATGGGCATACAACCACACCAGATAGGTCCCCGACTTCGTGCCGATCGGCCACAACACCGGCGCCTTACGTCGCGACCGCGAGTACGTCTTCAAGTGATAATCAAAGAAGCCCTTCGCTAACCAGCCGTCGACCTCGCCACCCCGCACTCCCAACGCCGCTCCGACATCAGACCACCACGCGTCCGCGGCGTCACGGAACACGACCTCGAACACCGACCGCACCCGCCCGGTGATGTCCAACTCGTGGCCCGCATCATCGACCAGCACCGGCGACACCGACAGCGGATAGCCGGCCGGCGGCTCCACCAACGGCAGCCGGTCATCGCCGGTCAACATCGCGGGCGAACACACTGGCAACGGATCGAACGGGTCCGGCTCTACCGGCCAGGCCCGCTCGGCCGTCGCCAACCGCACATCGAACCGACCCACGCCAACACCCACCGCCCACGCCACCAACCCTGCGGCTAATCCGGGCGGGTCCAAGTCGACTAGCCGGACATCCTCACCGTCGTCGGGCTCCAATTCCGGGTCATCGCCATCGAAATCGGCCTCGGCACCATCAAACCCTTCCACCGTCGCCCGACGATTCTCCTCGGAGAAGTCGTACGCCACGAAACACAGGTCATCGATTTCCGCCTGGATGCTTGCGAGTCGTGCCTCTACCTCAGACACGCGTCCACCCCACGCTCGGATCCGTCCACCAAGAGACCCGCCCCTGCCCTGCAGTACGGCTGGCAAGACAAACGCATGTGACACCTCCACGGCGGCATCCAAACTGCGGCGGGCGGACCACCCAGAGCGAGCCAACGCTGCAAGGCGCTGCTCGGAAGGCTCGGCCACATGGGGAAACGGAACCCGCTGAATGACTCCTACTTCATAAGATCCGAATGTCATTTGCAGGTTGGTGAGACCCGCAAAAGGCGCCGAGTTAACCACAGCCAGCCTGCACAGAAGGGCCAGTGCTTCGTGGGCATCGTGGGCACTGAGACCGATATAAGCCCCTTTAGAACCGAAAGTACACCCTGCGGGGAGGACTCGAGCCGAAAGACCAGCCATTGTCCGCAATGAGTACGTCAAGCCTGGCTGAAAGAAATACTGAACGCTTGCGGGGCGTGCCATTGGGCGGTTATTGGTGCCTAGAAATCCTTTGAATGCGCCCCGCTGTTCATCCCACAACATTACCATCTCAATATCACGATAGAATTTAGCGAATGACCCACCTTTTGCCCACGGACGCCAAGCTCGAGCACGGTCGTTGACCGGTGTCTCCCACCAACACCGAGCATAACGAAAGTTGTCGTTCATAGGACTGGTTGTAGTGATCACGTAGCCCGCTGCACTGAAGGCAGGCAGCCGAATGAACGAGGAGAGCTCCCCTTCCGACGCCCAATACGCGAATGGAGATCTTGGTACAGATTTCAGAGATTCGAGCCGCACGACGTACCTGGGACAGTGAACGTTTGGGCCTCGCAATGCCCAAGCTTTGTCCTCGCAGGACCGAGCATCCAGCGCGACCAAATCCATCAGGCTCGCACCAGGCAGTACGCTGCAACCTCGACCATCGCTCCGTCGAGGACACCCTGACCTAGGTCCGCGAACACAAGAGGAGGCGCCTCCTCAAGAATGACTTCCTCTCGCCATCTTTGGAAGCTCGACAGGAAGAAGCCGGTCCTGGAGGTGATCGCTCCGAGCATCCCCCGCGGGACCAAGAGCTCGATCCCGCGCTCGACGAATGCTGCATAGACGTCGTTCCGCGTCCGGGGGTAGGCGGAGTCGAAGGCGGGCTTCGCCCTGAGACTGCCCGCACCGAACGGCGGATTCATGAGGACTACGTCGTACCGCTCACGAACAAGCTCGAGAAGCGCTACGCCTTGTCCCGCGTCGTCGGCAAAGAGGCGGCGGCGTGCCGACTGCCCGCCCGCTCCACCCACTGAAAACGCGTGTAGTGCCTCGATGAGGCGCTGCTCAGCCTCGGTGAAGAAGGCGTCATCATCGATGCCGGAGAGATCAAGTTCGCCCTGCTCCCGTCGCGCCTCGAATCCAGGCAACGCCTGTGGGCGCACGCGGCTGGCGACGAATTCCCCCCGGGCGCGTGCGATCTCATCGGCGAGCTCGACTTCCGGCCGGACCAGCGTCCCCAGCTCGCCCGCTAGCCGCATGCTCGCGACGATCTGGCGGAAGAGCACGCCGAGGAGCAGCGGATCGAGTCCCGCGGCGAACTCGTCGATCATTGGAGCGTCGCCTGGCATGGGCTCGGCGACGACGATTCCGGTTCGCCTGATCGCCGGCCGATCCGTTGCCGGTACGCTGGCTTCCTTCCAGGAACGCTGGGCGCGAAGCCAGAGGGCGAGCGCAGCGATCTGCGCTGCGCGTGAGTCGATGTCTACGCCATGCAGGTTTTCCTCGATTACGAGCGCTGGGATGGCGCGGTCGAGGGCCTCGCTTGTGGGGTACTCGTCGCGGAGTGATGCTCGCTCCGAACTTGGGGCCAAGCCAAGCTCCCAAGCTTCGCGGTACATGTGCTCGAGGAGGTCGAACGAGTACAGCAGGAAGTGACCCGAGCCGCATGCAGGGTCGAGGATCCGGAAGTCACGCGGATCCTTGAGTGCCCTCGGCGGGCGGTCGTCCTCGAGCTCCACGAGGTACTCGCAGGCGGATCCGATCTTGGTGTTCGGCAAC
>JAODNL010000233.1 GCA_025465405.1 Pseudonocardiales bacterium
TCCACTCTCCGGACTGCTGGTCACGATAACGCGGAGTCGAGGCGATGCGGAAGTTCGCCACGGGCTGCCCGTTGGGAAGGAAACGCAGCTCAGGGTCATCGACGATGTTGCCGACGATGGTCAATTGGGTGTCGCCTGCGGCCATGTCAGGCCTCCTTCGAGGTGGGGAGAGCGGGAAAGGTCACCTGTCCGTCGCCGTTGGTGATCAGGAAGTCGATCGCATCCGTCGCCTCACGGCGCTCGTCCTGGCTCAGACCATCGGGCAGGCTCTCTCGGATGGTCATCCGGGAGATGTCGGCGATTGCATTGCCGATCAGGTGCTCGGCGAGACGCTGCAACTCTTCGGTGTTCATCGGGTGGCTGCCGTCGCGACCGTGTCAGCGGTGCAGCGCAGGCACGAGTGGCGGTCGCCGGCGTGCTTGAACGGCAGAGCACACGGCACCATGGCGCAGCAGAACGTGGTACAGGCGCCCCCAACGAGCATGCCCGCGTGGCAGTCGCGATCCTCGGCACACGCGATGCACACGCGGAGGACCCAGGGCTGATCGCTGCCGTTGACGTCGTCGCCAGGGAACGCCACGTGCCGCAGGTAGCGGTGTCCGGGCTCGATGAAGTGGAGACCAGTCCGTGACGCCTCGTCGCACCGGTGCCGCTTGCGTGCCGTGACGCCCTTGACCGTGGTGGTCATCAGGATGCCTTCCAAACCGTGACGTCCACGTCTTCCCCGTCGAACACGACCTCGAAGTCGCCATGCGGGAACTCCTCCAGAGACCGGATATCCGCCCGCTGGTGAGCTGCGTCCTCGGCGACCTCCGCGAGCGAGACATCGCCGCTGTACACCTCGGTCAGGGAATGCTGGGACACGGCGCGGTAGTAGGCATCGCATGCCTTCGCGAATGCGGTCTTGTCGATGTGGCCGATGGTGACGAGCCATTCGCCGTCGTCGCCGATCTCGAAGATGGGGATGCCGTCGTAGGTGTGCGGCCAGGTCTTGGCTTGGTCGGCGATGAACGTCTTAACCGCCGGGCGGGTCTCGGTGGTGGTCATGTCAGATCTCCGTTCGGGTGGTGGGGGGTCACGCGTCGCCGCGGCGGATCGCGTCGAGCAGGGGCTTCAACGGGTGGCCGTCCGTCACCGGGTAGCCGTCCTGGTCGATCGGCCCGGTGAACCCGGACGCACGCAACGCCCGGAACCGCTCGTTCGCGGCGTTGATCTCATCGGTGGTGCGGGCGCCCTCCGCAGCAGCGGCGAACGTTTGCGCGGCGACGGTGTGGAACACGTCGTCGATGCTGCCCGGTTCGCTGGTCATCGCTGCGGCAATGTGGTCGGCGGCGTTCTCGTAGTGGGTAGCCACGTCAGGTCTCCGTTCGGGTGGTGGGGGTGTCGGGAAGTTCGATGTCCTCGACCGGGCGGTGTGGGGCCATCTGCTCGTAGAGCCAGGCCTGGTGCTCAGCGGATCCGCAGCGGACGCCCTCGTCCCATAGATGGCGGGCCCGCGCCTTGGCTTCCTGCCGCCAGCGGGGCTTGAACGGGCGCTCCAGACGCTCCCCGTCACCCCAGGAGTCGCCGCAGCCGAGGCACGTCCATGCCGCGCCGTACCAGAGCGCATCGAAGGCAGCGAAGCGACGGCGGACACCCTCGGTCGGGCAGGGCATGATGCGGCGGATCGCGATGGTCGCCGGTCGGTTTATGTGGACCGTCGGGGTGGACATCAGGACTCACCTCGCGCGAGGTTGGCGCAGTGGCGAATCGTTTCCCAGATCACGGGCATCCACTTGTCGCCGCGCTCTCCGGCGTAGTCGCGGAGTTCCTGGGCGACCTGCTCGCGGACCATGGCCTCATGGGCGGGCAGCACGGACGCGATCGCCGCTCGAAGGTCGGCGATGTCGCTCTCGGTCATGTCGTCGCAGTCGTAGGCGGAATTGAATGCGGCTCGGGCCAGCGGAAACAACTCGTCGGACACCTGCTCGGCGGCCATCAGGCGGCGTCCTTCAGCTTCTTGACGGACTCCCGGGCCTGAGCGGCGGCCACCCGGTTCACCTGCTCCGGGTCGATGCCGTACTCGCCCAGCCACTCCCACAGCCACTCGGCGACGGACGCGCCGTCCTCCCAGTCGCCGTACAGGCGCTTCGCCGCCGCGTCCGCCCGCTCCTTGTCGACCTCCGCCAGCTCACGCAGCAGGAAGGCGACGCCGTACTGGTTGACGAGCGTGCCGATCTCCGTCATGTACAGGCGCTTGCCGTGTGCGGTGTTGTCCTGCATGTACTCGTCGATGAGCTGCTGGCGGGCGAACGCGCTCACCGCCGTGTTGCGGGCGATGCTGTCCGCCGTGACGTCCTCTTCGCGCTCCGGGTACGGGGCGAACTCACTGAGCTTGGTCATGCTGCGTGCTCCATTCGGGTTGGGGATGTCTTGGATCCAGGTGCGTGGGGGTCACACCTCGCGGCGTACTCAGCGGCCGGCATGTACCACCAGCAGCAGCACTGGCCGTGGTCGTTGACCGTCGAGCACTCACGGGTGCTGTGGGCCGGGTG
>JAODNL010000236.1 GCA_025465405.1 Pseudonocardiales bacterium
GCACGTGGCTCACCACCTTCCTTTCCTGGGTGGCCGTCGCGGGCGCCACCATCCTCGGCAAACTGTTCGGAGTGTGAGGTCATGGGTTTCCTTATCCTCATCGGAATCGGCTGGGCTCTCGGGTTCATGTTCGAAGGCAAAGCCGCCGAATACCGAGGCGCCCAAGCGCAGTACCGGAAACAGCTCAACCGGAAGCTGAAGCAGCAGCACCCGAGTTGGGACAAGTCACGGCGGGCCCGCTCCCTTTGGTGGGGTGCACGCCGTAACGCGGCCGGGCATTTCGCCTACCAGTTGCGCCATGGATGGTCTCCGGCGGTCGCGGACATCCGCGATGGGTTCAGTTCGGCCCGCCAGCAGCACGCCGAATGGTCGCAGCGGCGCGCTGAGGGCGGCGAGCCGATGCCGTCGCTCGGGAACGGCATCCGATATGGCTGGCTCCGCGCGAAAGCGAAGTTCCAAGAGACCCGTAGCGGCGACGACAGTCCCATGCGCGACACCTTCTATTCGATCACCGCGACCGGCCGCCAGGACGTCGACGGCGAGCTTCTCATCTGCCCAACCTGCGAGGCGGACACCGGACTCACTTTCACGACCAGCAGCAACGACCCGCGCGTCACCGGCAGCTGCCCCAACGCACACACGTGGATCGAGACTGGGCTGCCCGCATCGGCTGTGCGCAAAGCGTCCACCGACGCGGGTAGCGACGCGGGCGTGCACAGGCTTCATCTCGTAGGTGCCGGAACCCCCGGCGCTACGTCAACAAGAGGAGAACCCATGACAGGAACGATGACCGGCGAGACCACCAACATCGGCACCTACCGGGCGCACCTCGATGCGACCGCGAACGCGGCCCGGCAGCGCATCGAGGAGGCGCAGGCGGAGATCACCGCGGCGGACAAGGAGATCACCGCGCACGAGAACACCAACGCCGGCCTTCTCGAAGCGGGCCTCGGCAGCGAGACCGCCGGCGGGATGGCGGACCTGATGGACGCGGCGATGCAGCGGAAGTCCGCGGCGCAGACCCGACTGCAGGCCGCCGAGCAGGCCCTGGCGAACGCCGACCAGGCGAAGGCGAAGCTGCGGACGCAGGGCCACGAGAACGTCGAGCAGTCCGTTCAGGGCGCCACGGCGAAGGTCGGCAAGACGAGCTTCTACGAGGGGTGACCCGTCAGGGGTCCGGGGCGTGACTGTCCCGGACCCCGCTTCACCGCCGAGCACCCGACAGGGGAATGGATATGGGAACCGACGTACTCGAGCAGGCACCGCCACAGGCGGTAACTCCGGATGCACCCGGACAGTCCGCGGCTAAACCGGACCGGCAGGCGCTGCGGGAGACGCTCAAGGTCGGCCGCCGCTTCCGGCGTCAGCTGGCGCCGATCGGCGTCATCGGCGGCACGTTCACGACCGGACCCATCCTGCACATGTTCAGTGCCCCCTGGTGGGCTGTCCTCGCCACTGGCGCTGTCGCCGCCGGCGGTGTCTGGTGGATGACCTACGTGAAGGCCATCCAGATCTGGCGGCGGCTGCACGCAGTCGTCAGTGTTGCCGCGGCGACGCTCTGGCTCATGGAAGCAGCCGCGCATGGCGTCGGCCGTCCGATGCCCGCATGGCTTGCCGCGGTCGGCGGTGTCCTCGCCCTGCCGTGGTGGTGGCGGTACCGGATCCGCAACCATGCCGAACTCGCAGCGGTCCCGATCGAGGAGACCAGCGCCGAGCAGATCCAGCAGTGGGACACCAAGGTCGCCTGCCAAGGCGGCCCGCTCGAGCACTCCCGCCTCCTTGAAGTTGAGGAGGTCCGCGGCGGCTGGGCCGGCCTCGGCAAGCTCACCAAAGGCAACAACGAGCGCGCCATCATGGCCACCAAAGACATCGGTGCCGCCCTTGGCCTGCGCGTCGGCAGCATCATCGTTGAGCCGCCCCCCGGTGGCGAACTGCACCTGTTCCGCGTCCTGGTCCTGCCGGACAACCCGCTCGCCAACCGGATCGACTGGACCGGCCCGACACTCGACACCGCCAAGGGCGTGTCGGTCCTCGGCCGGTATGCGGACCTGCTGCCGGTCAACTACCGGCACTACCGGTCTGGTTCCGGTCCCGTCCACGACCTGATCTCCGGGTCCACCGACTCGGGGAAGTCCCGCACCGTCGAGCAGCTCCTCGCGGAGGAACGCCACTCCGGTGTGATCATCTCCCAGGTCATCGACCCGCAAGGCGGCGCATCACTGCCGGACTGGCAGAACCACGTCAACCGGTACGCCCGCACGATCCTCGAGGCCCGCGAGCTCCTCAGCGACGCCCGCGACCGCATGTACGCACGGAACGCACTCATGGCGGCCCTTGAGTGGACGGACGAGCGAGGGCGCCGCCGGCAGGGCATCGGGCAGTTCACGCCCGGCGACCCTCGCCATGGCCTCGTGATGCTGTCGATCACCATCGATGAGGCGCACAAGGTTCTCGGCGACCCGGTCTGCTGCGCGCTCGTCGAAGAGATGATCGCGATGACCCGTAAGTGTGGGATCAAGTTCCGGCTCGTCACGCAGGTCCCGCTGCTCGGCAGCCTTGGTAACTCCATGGTCATCCGTGACGCGGTTGCCGCCGGGAACGTGCTAGTGCTTCGCACCGCGAACCGGCTTTCCGGGCAGGTCGCGTTCAACGGTGCGCTGCCCGTCGACCCGTGCAGCCTCCCGAAGGAGTTCCCGGACGGCTCGACAACAAGCGGCCTCGGCTTCTTCTTCGGCCCCGGCGCGGACCGTGCCTCAACGATGAGGGTCGGGTACGTGGAGGACCCGTTCCACTGGGCGACCACCGGCGCGGTTCCTGATCTCGAGCCGTTCACCGCTCCGGTTGTCGGCGAAGACGACGCCGACCAGTCGGCGCCTCGCGGCCCGAAGACCGAAACCGACGATGACTCCGACCAGGAACGTATTGGCGAGCAGGCGGTCCTCAGCTACCTCGCCGACCATGACGGCAGCGAGGTGAACCGCGGCGAGATGGTCGGTCACATCCAGGCCAACACCAGCCCGCCGCCGGCGCTCCGCACCATCACCAAGGCTCTTACTGACTTGGTCGCTACCGGCGAGATCGAGAAGATCGGCCGCGGCCTGTACCGCATCACCGAGAAGGGCAAGGAGCGACTGTCCGCGGTCGCCGCCTAGCCGCCCCCACCTGACACTCACCTGTCCCCTAAAGGACGCCCGCCATGGGTTCTGTCGATGCTGCCTGGAATGACCTGAACAAAGCCGTCCTATCCGTCTTCGCCGATGCCGCCCTGAACGCCGGAGAGGTGCGTCGCGAGATGGCTGGCGTCCCCGACCGGCATGTCCGTACCGCCCTCCACCAGCTCACCGACCTCGACTACCTGACGTCGGCCCGCGGTGCGGTGCACACGACGTACACGATCACCGAGGCCGGCAAGCGCCACCTCGCGGCCGTCATGGAGGTGGCCTGAGCCATGGCTCACAACATCAACCTCCAGCGGAAGGGCAGCATTGTCCGCGTCACGATC
>JAODNL010000271.1 GCA_025465405.1 Pseudonocardiales bacterium
GTGCTTTCCGAGCGACTGGCCGGTTGCCCAGGCGTCAGTGGAGTCGGTGGAGTCGTAACCGCCCTGAGTGCCCGCCGGATCGTCGACGGTCTCAGCCGGCTCGTCGACGTGTTCGATGGTGACTGCCACCCGGATGTCGCGGCCGAGTTCTTCGCTGAGTACCGAGGAGATCAACGGCCGCAGCCGGGTCTCGAGGTATTCCTTGGCCCACGCGTTCGGCGCGGCGAGCAGCGCGGTGTCCTCGACCAGGCCGAGCGGGCGGGTCAGGTTGATCCAGGCCTTTTCCTGCGGCCGGATCGTGTTGTCATCAAAGCGGGACTTGGCCCTGTTCCACACGTCGACGAGTTCGGTTCGGTCGTCCACGGTGCGGGTCCACTCCAGTTGTTCGGCGTCGTGCGTGGCTCGGGTCTGCCTAGCGTCTCACGACCACGTCCACAGACTTGTCCACAGCCTGTGTATGCAGGACCCCACCCTGCCGGAGGACCCTCGGTGTCACGCGAGGCAGGGTGACACGGTGCGCGAACGTAACAGCGGCTGTGGACGGCGGCAATAGGCTTCGGCGTGTCGCCCGGCAAACCGGCTCGGCTGTACCTACTTTCGAGTATTCAGCTGGCGCCGGTTTGACCTGTGATGGCTCTAATCCGTACCGTGAATCAGGTCTGTGAGGCCCGGCCACGTCGCCGCCCTCATCGACGCTGCTTCATCGGCATCACCTCGGGCTGCAGACCGCACCCACGCGGTCACCCGGGGTGGCGGCCGTTCGACCTTGACAGCGATGGAGTCCGACCGTGAGCAAGCGCACCTTCCAGCCGAACAACCGCCGTCGCGCGAAGACGCACGGGTTCCGGTTGCGGATGCGGACGCGCGCCGGTCGCGCGATCATTTCCGCCCGCCGCCGCAAGGGTCGCGGCGAGCTGTCGGCCTGAGCCGCCGGCTGCCTTCCAGACGCACTCCTCCCGTGCTGCCGTCCGCGAACCGGATGCGGCGGTCGACTGAATTCGCCACGGTCGTCCGGTCAGGTGTCCGCGCCCGGCGTGGGCAACTCGTCGTCCACCTGCACCCGGGCACGACTGACGCCGCGCCCCATGTGGGTTTGGTCGTCGGCAAGTCCGTCGGCGGCAGCGTCGTCCGACATCGGGTCAGTCGCCGATTGCGGGCGCAACTGGCCGAGCGCGTGAATCTGTTGCCGGCCGGCAGTGCCGCCGTGGTGCGTGCTCTTCCCGGCGCGGCCTCGACGACGTCCGAGCAGTTCGGTGTCGACCTCGACGCCGCGCTCGCACGCTTGCTCGGGACGCCGCGATGAGCGCGACCGTGCGACGCGGTGTGCTCGCAGTGATTCGGTTCTATCGGACCGCGATCAGCCCGATGCGGCCGCCGAGTTGCCGGTACACGCCGTCCTGCAGCGCATATGCCGTCGAAGCGATCGAGCGCTTCGGGCTCGTGCGCGGCGGGTGGCTGGCGCTGCGTCGGCTACTGCGTTGCCATCCGTTTCACGCAGGCGGGCACGACCCCGTCCCGCCGCTCGTTTCCCCGAGCGGCACCGGCGTTCCCATGACCACCGGCCGGTCTGTGCGACCGGCCGCCTAGGAGACTGTGTTTCGTGTTCAACTTCCTCTATACCGCGGTCTCCTGGGTGTTGCTGCAGTGGCATCACCTGTTCACGACCCTTGGCCTGAACAAGGACGGTGGCCTGAACTGGGCACTGTCGATCATCTTCCTCGTCATCACCGCCCGCCTGCTGCTGTTCCGGCTGTTCATCAAGCAGGTCCATTACCAGCGGCACATGCAGGAGATGCAGCCCAAGATCACCGCGCTGCGCGAGAAGTACAAGAACGACAAGGCCGAGATGCAGCGGCAGATGATGAAGCTGCAGCAGGAACAGGGCTTCAACCCGCTCGCCGGATGCCTGCCGATGTTGCTGCAGATCCCGGTGTTCATCGGGCTGTTCCACGTGCTGCGGCACCTGTCGAACTCCGTGCACCGGGTCAAGGGTGACCCGCACCTGTCGCTCTACAGCTTCACGCCGGACGAGACGCTCAGCGCGGCGAAGGCCAAGCTGTTCGGGGCGCCACTGGCGGCGTCGCTGCACGACTCGCCGAGCAAGATTCATGATCTGCTGGGCGGCGATGTCACGTCGACCCGCATCGTCACGCTCATCCTGGTGGTCGTCAGCGCGGCCGCTACGTTCCTCACCCAGCGTCTGGTGATGTCGCGTGCCACCACGGTGCCCACCGGTACCGCCGCCACCGTGCAGAAGTTGATGATCGTTTTCATCCCGATTTCGGTGCTTTTCTCCGGATTCATCTTCCCGCTCGGTGTCCTGCTGTACTGGTTCACCAGCAACGTCTGGACGCTGGGCCAGCAGGCCTACATCAACAAGTTCCACCCGCACACGCCAACCGAGGCGCAGCCGGCCGGCGAGCTCGGCAAGACGCTCGCGCCCAAGCCCGGACAGCGACCGGCCCGGGCCAAGGGCGCCACCACCTCGCTCGTGAAGCCGACCGAGTCCGACGAGCCCGCCGATTCAGCGGACCAGGCTCCGCCACAGCCCGCGCGGAACACGCCGCGTCCGGGCCAGCGACCGCAACGACCCGGCGGCAACCGGCCGCCGGCAAAGCGCACCAGCCAAGCGAAGAAGCGTCGCTGAGCGCTCGGACCTTGCCAGCCCGCTCGCGGCGCTGGCATCCCTGAAACTGTCGAGAGGAACACGCAGGTGAGTGACACCGAGGTCATCGCAGATGGCGCCGACTCGGCCACCGAGGACGGCGAGAACGCACTGCTCGTCCACGAAGGCGACATAGCCGCGGACTACCTGGAGCGGCTGCTCGACATCGTCGACTACGACGGCGACATCGATCTTGACGTCGAGAACGACCGTGCAATCGTGGCCATCGTCGGTACCGATCTGCAGCCCCTGATCGGGCAGCGCGGCGAGACCCTGGACGCGCTCCAGGAATTGACCCGCCTCGCGGTACAGCAGAAAACTGGCGCACGCAGCCGACTGATGCTCGATGTCAGCGGCCACCGGCAGGCCCGGCGCGCCGAACTGGCGGCGCTCGCAACGGACACCGCGTCGCAGGTGCTGGAGTCCGGGCAGGCGGCCCGGTTGACACCGATGAACCCGTTCGAGCGCAAGGTGGTGCACGACGCCATCGCGGCAATCGACGGAGTGCACAGCGAGTCGGAGGGCGAGGAGCCGACTCGACGAGTCGTCGTTCTCATCGACAACTGAGCCGGTCTGCTGCATCCTCGTCGCGATGAGCACCGCGCCCGCACCACCGGTCGATGTCGCGGCGCTGTTCGGCGGGCGCCTGGATCTGGCCCGGCAGTACGCGCAACTGCTTACTACCGAGGGCGTGACTCGTGGCCTGCTTGGTCCGCGGGAGGTGCCCCGGCTCTGGGAACGGCACCTGGCGAATTGCGCGGTGCTGACGGAGTTACTGCCGGTGGGTGCCCGGATCGTGGACGTGGGATCCGGTGCCGGCCTACCCGGGCTGGTGCTGGCGATTCGTCGGCCGGATCTGACGGTGGATCTGGTCGACAGTCTGCAGCGTCGGACCGACTTCCTTGTCGAGGTGATCGAACTGCTCGGGCTCAGCGCGGACGTTCGGGTCGTTCGGGGGCGGGCTGAGGAGGCGGACGTCATCGCAACCGTGGGTGAATCTGAGTGGGTTACGGCGCGGGCCGTAGCGCCACTGGACCGTTTGGTGGGATGGTGCCTACCACTGCTGCGCCCGGGCGGGCGGTTGCTGGCCATCAAGGGCGCGAATGCCGAGGTCGAGGTCACCGAGCACGGTGCCGCGGTGCGCAGGCTCGGAGGGACTGGTATCGAGGTTGTTCGTTGTGGCGTCGGGCAGATTGAGGAGCCCGCATCCGTAGTGGTAATCGAGCGGTCGGCCAAGGAATCACGGCGCACGAAGGGACGGGCATGACGGACTCATCAGCGTCCACCGAAGCCACCGCGCCAGACGCTGTGGTTTCACGTGAAACACCCGACGAGCAAATACCGCCGCGACCTGTTTCACGTGAAACCGAATTCGACACTCCGATTGCCCGTGAGGCCGCCCAGGCGATCCACGTCCTGAACGTCCGCCAGGAGAACTGGCCGCGGCCTCCGAGTACTCGCGTCATGACCGTGGCCAACCAGAAGGGCGGGGTCGGAAAGACCACCAGTGCCGTGAATATTGCGGCGGCGCTCGCGCTGCACGGTGTGCGGGTATTGCTGATCGATCTCGACCCGCAGGGCAATGCCAGCACAGCACTGGGGGTGGGGCACGCGGTCGGAACGCCATCGGTGTACGACGTGTTGCTCGGCGGCCGGCCTATCGCCGAGGTGGCAACGACGGTCGAGTTCACCGAGAACCTGTGGTGCGTACCCGCGACGCTCGACCTCGCCGGTGCCGACATCGAACTGACCTCGCAGGTAGCCCGGGAGTACCGGTTACATCGGGCCGTAACCACCCTGCTCGAAGGCCCGTCCAGCTACGACTACATCTTCATCGACTGTCCACCCTCCCTCGGGCTGCTGACCCTGAATGCCTTGGTGGCCGGCCGGGAGGTGCTGATCCCGATCCAGTGCGAGTACTACGCGCTCGAGGGGTTGGCACAGTTGCTGAACACGGTGGATCTGGTGCGCGCCCACCTCAACCCGACGTTGGCCGTCAGCACCGTTCTGCTCACGATGTACGACAGTCGCACGCGGCTGGCCGACCAGGTCGCCGACGAGGTCCGCTCGCATTTCGATGAACTGGTGCTGGCGCCGGTCATTCCGCGCAACGTCCGGGTG
>JAODNL010000292.1 GCA_025465405.1 Pseudonocardiales bacterium
CCGAGCGCAGCGCCGGCCATGTGGAAGAAGCTGACCTCGCCCTCGATCGAGCTGGAGGACAGCTCGAACCCGAGCGACTCGTAGAACGCCGTCGAGGCCCGGACGTCGTGCACACCGAGCGTGATGAGGCTGATCACAGCAGGAACCGTCATGCCCTCAAATCTAGGACCCGGGACCGACACCTCGGCTACGACGCGAAACTGTCATCTGGCCGAGCTAGGGTGGGTGATCGAGCAGGAAAGGGAGTGGACGATGCCGACTCATGACAGCGGCCAGAGTCGCCCGCAGCGCCATACCGAGGACGCCGACGAGGTCGAGGCCAGTGTCGACACGACCAGCGACGTCGCCGAACGGCACGAAAAGCTGACCGAGGACGTCGACGCGATCCTGGACGAGATCGACGACGTCCTCGAGACGAACGCCGAGGATTTCGTGCGTGCGTTCGTACAAAAAGGCGGTCAGTGATCCGGGCGCGCATCGCCTGACGTCGAGCCTCGCGTCGCGGTGTGGGTAGGGTCGCAGAGCACCCACTGACCGACGCAGACGAGGAGCGACGTTGAGCATCGAGCGAACTGGCGGACTCGGCGGCGTCCACGGGCTCCTGGGTTACGCGACCTCGCCCGGCTCGTCGTCATTCACCGAATTCCTCGCTGCGGCGGCGCCCGATCTGCTGCCCAGAGGCGACGGCGGCGGCGCCCTCGTACCGCACGGCACCACGATCGTCGCCGCGACCTTCGACGGCGGCGTAGCGATGGCCGGCGACCGCCGGGCCACCGCCGGCAACCTGATCGCCCAGCGCGACATCGAGAAGGTCTTCGCCTCGGACGACTACACCCTCATCGGCATCGCCGGTGCCGCCGGCCTGGCCATCGAGATCGTCCGGCTGTACCAAGTCGAACTCGAGCATTACGAGAAGATCGAGGGCACCCAACTCACCCTGGACGGCAAGGCGAACCGGCTGGCCACGATGATCCGCGGCAACCTCGGTCAGGCCCTGCAGGGACTGGCGGTAGTGCCGCTGTTCGCGGGTTTCGACGCGGACGCCGCCGATGCCGGGGGCGCCGGAAGGATCTACAGCTTCGACGTGGCCGGCGGCCGGTATCCGGAGCAGTACTACCACTCGGTGGGCTCGGGCTCCCTGTTCGCGCGCGGCGCGCTGAAGAAGCTCTGGCGCACCGACCTGGACCGCGCCGGCGTCATCCGGGTCGTAGTCGAGTCCCTGTACGACGCGGCGGACGACGACTCGGCCACGGGCGGTCCGGACCTCACGCGCGGGATCTATCCGATCGTCATGCTGGCGACCGCCGAGGGCACCAGCCGGGTGGCCGACGACGAACTCGACACGGTGGTTCGCGCGATCCTCGCCGATCGCGAATCCCGTCCGGGCGCCTGAGAGGACCCGCCATGTCCATGCCGTTCTACGCCTCGGCCGAGCAGATCATGCGCGACCGGTCCGAGTTCGCGCGCAAGGGCATCGCCCGCGGCCGGGGCGTCGTGGTCGTCACCTATGCCGACGGCGTCCTGTTCGTCGCCGAGAACGCGAGCTCCGCTCTGCACAAGGTCAGCGAGATCTATGACCGGATCGCCTTCGCCGGCGTCGGCAAGTACAACGAGTACGAGAACCTGCGGGTCGCCGGCATCCGGCTGGCGGACCTCCGCGGATACAGCTACGACCGGCGCGATGTCACGGCACGCGCGCTCGCGAACGCCTACGCCCAGACCCTAGGCACCATCTTCACCGAGCAGCAGAAGCCCTATGAGGTCGAGATCTGCGTCGCCGAGGTCGGCGAGGGACCCGAGGACGACCAGCTCTACCGGCTTTCCTACGACGGCACGATCGTCGACGAGCCCAACTACCTCGTGATGGGCGGCCAGGTCGACGCCTTGACCACCGAGGTGCGTCGCACGTTCACGCCAGGCCTGCAGTTGCGCGAGGCACTCGGTGTCGCCGTCGCCGCGCTCGGTTCGGTAGGGGGGACCGACGGCCAGCCGCGATCGCTGCCGGCAAGCCAGATCGAGGTCGCGGTGCTCGACCGGACCCGCGTCAAGCGCAGGTTCAAGCGCATCGCCGGCCCCGCCCTCACCGAGCTGCTCCCGCCGCAGCACGGCGAACCCGCCGCGGAACCGGCGCCCGCGGACACCCCGCCGCACGACCGCGAGAACGGCGAGAAGCCACCGTCGCAAAACTGATCAGGTGGTCACGACGTCGCCGTTGGCGACATGCACGGCGATCTTGGGTAGTGGCTTCGGCGCCGGACCCTGCTTCACGGCACCGGTGAGCGCGTCATAGATCGAACCATGGCACGGGCAATGCAGTTCGGCGCCGGCGGGGTTGACCGTACAGCCCATGTGGGTGCAGATCGCGCTGAAGCAGGCCGCCGTCGAATCGCTCGGCCGAGCCACGATCGCCGGTGAGCCGTCGGCCAGCTTCGCCGAGACACAACGCCCCACCGTGATGTCGGCCAGCTTCGCGACTGTCTGCCCCGATGTTTGCCCCGCTGCCTGTCCCGTCGCACTGCCGGATCCGGATTTCTTCGAGCTGCAGGCGGCCAGGGCTACTGCCCCGGCACCGGCGACTCCGGCGGCGAGAACAGTGCGGCGAGCGACGGTCGGATTCATGGGCGGTGCTCCTTCGAGGTCGTCGATGTCGGCGGTCACGTTCGGTAACACGTCGGCTCGGTCTCTGGGGTTCAGATGAACCGAATCGGCGGGCTGATCGTGTCTTCGGGTGAGATGAGTAGGACACTGACCGTTGTTGAACCGGACTGGACACGCACGCGTGTACGGAACGACAGTGGTGATGTGACCACCAGCGAGGGCGAGCTGCTGCGTGCCCTGCACGACGAGCACGCCGGCGCGCTCTGGGCCTACGTGGTCAACCTCACCAACGGCGACCGCGCCAAGGCGCAGGACATCGTGCAGGAGACGATGCTGCGTGCATGGCGCAACCCGCAGGTGCTCGATCAGTCGCGCGGCTCGGCGCGGGGCTGGCTGTTCACCGTGGCTAAGCGGATCGTGATCGACGAGTGGCGGGCGGCCCGCAGCCGCCCCGAGTTCATCACCGACGACGTACCGGAACAATCCGTCGGCGACCGTACCGAGCAGACGGTCGACCGGGAACTCGTCGTTGCCGCATTGCGGACGCTGTCCGAGGAGCACCGCGAGGTACTGCTCGAGTGTTACTTTCGCGGCTCGTCGGTCGCGGAGGCGTCGGTCACGCTCGGTGTACCGCCGGGCACGATCAAGTCGAGAACGCACTACGCGCTGCGCGCCCTGCGCCTGGCCGTGGAAGAGATAGGAGGTGTGCTGTGACCGATCCGTTCATCCATGACGATGCCGTTTACGTGCTCGGCGCACTCTCCGAGCCGGAGCGCCGAGCCTTCGAAGCGCACCTCGCGACGTGCCCGGACTGCCGGGCGCGGGTCGCCGAGGTATCGCCGCTGCCGCGGCTGCTGGCCGGGCTGCCCGAAGAGGCGTTCCGTCCGGTCGACGAGCCGGTTCCCGAGACGGCGCTGCCCGGGCTGTTGCGGGCGGTGGGACGCGAACGCCGCCGGCGGCGGGGCCTACTCGTGACGCTCGGTGGCCTGGCGGCTGCCTGCGTGATCGCGCTCACAGTCGTCGTCGCCTGGCCGAGTCAGCACAGCGCCGGACCGACGCCACAAGCGATGAGCGCGCTCGTCGCCAACCCGGTCCACGCCACCGCAGCCCTCCGAGACGTCGGCTGGGGCACCGAGATCCGGCTCGTCTGCCACTACGACGAGGGCTACGGTTCAGGCTTCGATTACGCGCTACAGATCGTCGACAAGAACGGCGGCACGCACCCGGCCGGCACCTGGCGGCTGACACCCGGCAAGGTCACCACGTTCACCGGCGGCACCGCGCTGCCGCGCAGCCAGATCGCCAGCGTCCAGATCACCCTGCCGAGCGGCACGCCCATCCTGCAGCTGAAGGTCTAGGCACCGCCGACGACCTGGTCGACGAACGGGCCGAGCACGCGGGTCACCGCGGCCGCCGTCTCTTGCGAATCAGATGTCGGCAGCAATGCGTGGCTGATGGCAAGTCGCACGAGCGACTCGGCAAGCAGCGCCGCGTCGGCCAGGGCGACCTGCGGCCACACGTCCACGATCAACGCGGCAATGCGGCCCGTGGCGACCGAGCGGCCCAGGCCGGTGAGCAGCCGGATCAGCTCGCCACCGCCGGCGTCGGCCACGATGACCTGCACGACCGGCTCGTCCGACGCCAGTTTCAGGAACAGCCCGAAGGCCGCTTGGAGAGCGGCGTGCGGGTCGTGGGAGCCGGTGCGTACCTGGGTCTCGACATCGGCGACCAGCGATTCGATCTCGCGGGTGACGTACTCCTCGACCAGCGCCTGCCGTGAGCCGAATTCGTTGTAGACCGTCTGCCGGCTCACGCCGGCCGCGGCGGCGACGTCGGACATCGTCGTCGCCGACCAGCCGCGCGAGCGGATCAGGTCGTCGACCACGCCGACGATCGTGTCGCGCAGGTGCGTCGGCGCGGGGTCGGGGTAGGGCACCGCCGAGCTATTCGGCCGATGGGATCCCTTCGACCTGGACGAAGTCGAGCTTCTCGCGGACGCCGCAGTCCGGGCAGCACCAGTCATCAGGCACCTCCGACCACGCCGTGCCGGCAGGGAATCCCTCGCGCGGCGCGCCGTGGTCCTCGTCGTACACGTAGTCACAGACCTCGCAACGGTAACGACTCACGCGGACCCCTTCAGGCGGCGGCCGAGTCGTGGCGCGCCGGGTCGGCGTAGCGGGCGAGCACCTTTGCGCGCTTCGGCGGGTGGATGTTGGCCAACGTCACGTCGCCGCTGTAGTGCGCGAGCACGCGACGGTCCATGACCCGTCGCCACAGCGGCGGGAAGTAGCACAGCAGGACCATGGCCGCGTAGCCGCTGGGCAGCTGGGGCGACTCCTCGAAATGCCGAAGCGCCTGGTAGCGGCGGGTCGGGTTGGCGTGGTGGTCACTGTGCCGCTGCAGGTGGTAGAGGAAGAGGTTCGTCGTCACGTTGTTGTTGTTCCAGCTGTGCCGTGGGCTCACGCGCTCCCACCGCCCGCTGGGCAGCTGCTGGCGCCGCAGGCCGTAGTGCTCGAGGTAGTTCACCGCTTCGAGCAGGCAGAATCCGAACACCGCCTGGATCAGCAGGTAGGGCCAGATCCCGAGACCGAACACGCCGAGCAGCACCGCCCACAACACCACCGTCATCGACCAGGCATTGAGCACATCGTTGCGTGGCGAGAGCATGGGCTTGCCCATCCGGTGCAAGCGGGTGCGCTCCAGCCGCCACGAGTTGCGCAGGCTCCCGACGACCGTACGTGGCAGGAATCGCCAGAACGTCTCGCCCAACCGGCTCGATGCGGGATCCTCTGGCGTCGCGACGCGCACGTGGTGACCTCGGTTGTGCTCGATGAAGAAGTGGCCGTAGCCCGTCGGAGCCAGCGCCACCCGCGCGAACCAACGCTCCAGGTGCTCCTTCTTGTGACCGAGTTCGTGCGCGGTGTTGATCGCGATGCCGTTGAGGGTGCCGAGCGTGAACGCGATGCCCAGCTTGTCGAGCACGCCGAGTCCGCCGTGGTGGGTGATCAGCCAGAAGCCGACCACCATGCCGACGTACTGAAGCGGGAGGAAGGCATAGGTGATCCAGCGGTAGTAGCGATCGCGCTCCAGCCACGCGAGCACGTCCTCGGGCGGGTTGGTCGGATCCGCCCCGAACAACACGTCGAGCGCCGGGATGATGAGGTAGATGAACAGCGGGCCGATCCACCAGAACAGCCCGAGC
>JAODNL010000313.1 GCA_025465405.1 Pseudonocardiales bacterium
GGGTGCGGAACGCAACGGCGGGGCACAGCAACACGATGCCACGGACCTCGTACGGAGAGTTGAGGGCCGCCACGAGCGCCGTGCGGCCACCGAGGCTGTTGCCGACCAGGACCGCGGGTTGGTCGCACGTCTCGCGCAGGAAGTCGAGCAGCCAGTTGCCCAGGTATTCGGCAGCGTGCGCGTCGCCTGTGGCCTGTGTGCCGCCGTGTCCGGGCAGGTCAGGCGCCAAGACATGGAAGTCGCGTGACAGCGCCGAGACCAGCGGCAGCATCGAGGCGTTGGTGGCACCGAGTCCGTGCACGAGGACGACGGGAGGCGCGTCAAGCGGTCCGGCTTCGAGATAGAACGTCTCGATGCCGGCGGCGATGGTCGAGCGGGTGTAGGTGCGGGTGTGATCGGCGCCGTCACTCGGGAACAGGCCGTCGAGCTGAAGGGCGACGGCGAGGTTCCCGCGCACCGTGAGATCACCGGCCAGGAATGCCTCGATACCGCTGCGGGCACCGGAGACGACGTCGTTGAGGACCTCGAGCGGCGCCCGGATGGTCGTGGTGGGGTTGGCCGGTCCGCCCCGCGTGGCGACGGCGCGCCCCCCTTCGATCTGCACCGTCCAGTTGGCCATCCCCCCGGCGGTGAAAAGCAGAGTCGCGGTGGTGTCCGCGAGCAGCGGGGAGTAGGTGCCGAGTAGCCGTTCGCGGAGCAACGGGAGCAGATCGTCGTCCGGCACTCGCGCGTCCTTCCCGGTTGGCGCAGTCACTCGCGGGACTCGGTCACACCGCCGGTGACAGCGCGATCAGTTTCCCATGCACGATCATCCTCGCAGCCTGGCGGCACCGTTGCTCGCGCAATTGTCTTCCAGCCCGGTCCGTACCCGGCGGCTACCCGCAAGTAACATCGGCGACTGCTGCGTAATCGTGACCCCCGCCCGCCGAGGAGTTCAGCTGTGCTCACGCTCGATCGCGACGGCGACGTCTACGTCCTGACCCTCGGCGACACCGAGAACCGCTTCCATCCGGACTGGCTGGCCGAGGCCCAGGAGCACCTCGACGTGATCGAGACCGCGGAGGGGCCGCGTGCCCTCGTGACCACCGGAGCCGGCAAGTTCTTCTCCAACGGGCTCGACCTGGACTGGCTGGGCCAGAACGGCGACAAGTTCCTCGGCTACCTCATCGAGGTGCACCACCTGTTGCAGCGCGTACTCGCGCTGCCGGTGCCGACGATCGCGGCGGTGCAGGGTCACGCGTTCGCCGGCGGCGGCATGCTCGCACTCGCCCACGACTTCCGGGTGATGCGCGCTGATCGTGGGTACTTCTGCCTGCCGGAGGTCGACATCAACATCCCGTTCTCGCGCGGGATGTCCGCGCTGATCCAGGGACGGCTGTCGAAGAAGACGGCGCACGAAGCGATGACGACCGGGCGCCGCTACGGCGGGACGGACGCGCTGGCCGCGGGCATCGTCGATGCCGTCGCGCACGAGGACGACGTGCTGAGTGCCGCAATCGAGATGGCGCGTCCGCTCGCCGGCAAGGCCGGTCCGACGCTGGGGACGATCAAGGCCCGGATGTACGCGGAGGCACTTGCCGCGCTGCGTGACCGGGAGGCTCCGCTCGACTAGCCGACAGGCTCGAGAAGGACGAGCGGGATCTCGCGCTCTGTCCTGGTCTGGTAGTCGGCGTAGTACGTGTGATCGGCGATGACCAGCGGCCAGAGCCGGGCCCGCTCCGCGGACGTGGCGACTCGAGCGCGCATGCGCTGTTTCGGGCCGCCCTGGTAGGAGACCTCGACGTCCGGGTTGTCGCGCAGGTTCAGGAACCAGGCCGGATGAGTAGGGTCGCCACCGCGCGACGCGACGACGACGATCGTCGAACCCTGCTGCACCGGCGAGGTCAGCATGACCGAGCGGGCCCGGCCGCTCTTGCGGCCGGTCGTCGTCAATTCGAGTGCCGGCATGCTGGCAACGTGCCACCCGATCCGCCCGCCGGTGAGCTTGAGCATCATGCGATGCACACCGTTCATGGCCTTGAGGGTGAGGTCGCTCGGCATGCGCGGAATCTAGCGCCAGGTCCACCGGCCCGATCGCATTGCATCCGAGTCTGTCGCTATTGCGGCGGCCTTAGCCCACATCATGGGTGCAAAGCGAGGTGGTCAGGCAGCCTCGGCGGACTCCTGCACCTCGAGCAGCGAGGCCTCGTGCAGGGACTCCTCGTATGCGCGGTAGCCGCCCCTGAGGCCGAACAGCCGCTTGGACAGCAGGAGGTACAGCACCGCCGCGACGTTGATCAGCAGGGCCAGCGCCTTGAGCCAGGTGGCGTTGTGGGTCAGTTCGTAGATCTCGAACGGGATGAACAGGGTGGTGCCGACGACGGCGACGTACTCGCCCCAGCGCTTGAGCGACCACAGGCCGATGCCCTCGACGACTTGGAGCGCACCGTAGAAGAACAGGCCGCCGGCGATCAGGTTGAGCGTCGACGGCTTCGCACTGAGCACCTTCTCGATCGAATGGATCGTGGTCGAATCCGAGACGTTGAAGTGGATCTGATCGAAGAACGGTTTCAGCGAGCTGAGGTCCTTGTCGAACAGGTCCTTCAGGCTGACCTGCGTGCTCTTCAGTCTGAGCACCGCGACCCCGAGCAGGATGATGATCGCGCCGCGGATCCACCGCTCGATCGCCAGCGCCCGCAGGATGAACGCCGATCGCAGCTGCTTGCCCCGCAGCAGTACCGGGGCGTTCTCGGCCGGCCCCCGCCCGTGTGGCTCGCCGAGCACGTACGCGCCGCAGCGCAGGCAGCGCCAGGCCTCGCCGAGCGGCGTGTGGGCCTCCAGCTTCCTGCGGTACTCCTGCTCGTCCGGCGCGTAGGTGACGTGCCCCTTGCGCGCGCAGACCCGCAGGTTCCAGTCCATCCGCGGGAGCCTATTCGGCACGCCGCATTGCTCATAGGCTGCTGTCGATTCCGGCCGATCTCGTTCGTCGATACTGATGAATGGTCCGCACCGCGGACCGCAACCGAAGGGACGTACCGATGTCGCAGTACCTGATCCTGATCTACGAAGACGAGTCCGGCTACGCCAACGCCAGCCAGGATGTGTGGAAGGAGATCTTGGAGGGCCACAACGCGTTCGGCGAGAAGAACGCCGACGCCATCGCCGGCGGCAACGCGCTGCAGCCGACATCGACGGCCACCACTCTGCGCTCCGACGGCGCGGGCGGATTCAGCGTCACCGACGGCCCGTTCGTCGAGACGAAGGAAGCGCTCGGCGGCTACTACCTCATCGAGGCAGCCGACCTGGACGAGGCCATCTCGATCGCCAAGCAGGTACCGGCCCGCTTCGGCGGTCTCGAGGTCCGTCCGATCATGGTCTTCAGCTGAGCGATGCGGTGAGGGCAACGCTCGACAGCAACGAAGCCGCGGCGGCCGTTGCCGACGCGCACCGTCGGGAGTGGGGCTTCGTGCTCTCCTCGACGGTGCGCGTGACGCGGGACCTCGATATCGCCGAGGAGTGCGTCCAGGACGCGTACGCGCAGGCGCTGACGACCTGGCGGGAACGCGGGGTGCCGGCCAAGCCGGGCGCGTGGCTGACGACTGTCGCGCGGCGCCGGGCACTCGATCTGCTGCGGCGCGACTCCGTCCTGCGCCGCGCGCTGCCGCTGCTTATCGAGGACGAGGCCGAGCCGGAGGTCCAGCCGGGCGACGACTTCCCCGACGAGCGGCTGCGGCTGATCTGTACGTGCTGCCACCCGGCACTGGGCCAGGAGGCGCAGATCGCCCTCACTCTGCGCCTGTTGTGTGGGCTCTCGACCGCCGAGGTGGCGCGGGCTTTCCTGGTCAGCGAACCCACCATGGCCGCACGACTGACCCGGGCCAAGAAGAAGATCGCGACGGCGCGGATCCCGTACCGCGTGCCGTCGGCGGCGGAATTGCCCGAACGCCTGGACGCGGTGCTCGGCGTCGTCCACTTGCTGTTCACCACCGGACATACCGCGCCGGCCGGCACCGACCTGGTCCGGCTGGACCTCGTCGAGCGTTCGCTCGACCTCGCCCGCATGCTCTACGCGCTGGTGCCGGAGAGCTCGGACGTTGCCGGGCTGCTCGCCTTGATCCTGGTGACCGACGCCCGCCGGGCGACGCGTGTCAGCGATTCGGGTCAGCTGCTGCGGCTGGCCGACCAGGACCGCTCGCAGTGGGACGCCAGCGCGATCACCGAGGGCACCGCCCTGGTCCGCCGGGCGCTGCGCACTCGGCCGCCAGGCCGGTACGCGTTGCAGGCCGCGATCGCCGCCGTCCACGCCGAGGCCCCGACGTGGGACGCGACCGACTGGGACGAGATCGTCGCGCTCTACGACGTGCTGACCATGATCTGGCCGTCGCCGGTGGTCGCGTTGAACCGCGCCGCGGCGGTGGGATTCGCGCGCGGCCCCGCCGCCGGCATCGCCGAGCTCGACGCGTTGGGCGACGAGCCGCAACTGGCCGGCTACGGCTACCTGCCGGCCGCCCGGGCCGAGTTCCTGCACCGGCTGGGCCGCGTCGACGAGGCCCGGCTGGCCTACCAGGAGGCCTTGCTGCTCACCGAGAACGAGGTCGAGCGGCAGTTCCTCGCCGACCGGCTGGCCGCTCTCGAGCTCTAGCGGAACGCGTCGAGTCCGGTGAGTTCCTGACCGAGCACCAGCGTGTGCACCTCGTGCGTGCCCTCGTAGGTGTAGACCGTCTCCAGGTTCACGGCGTGGCGGAGCACGGGGTACTCGGTGGTGATGCCGCTGCCGCCGAGGATCGAGCGTGACTCGCGGCAGATCTCCAATGCGGCCCGGACATTGGCGAACTTGCCGAAGCTGATGTGCTTGGGCTGGGCGCGCCCGGCATCCTTGAGCTCGCCGAGCCGGCGCGCGGTGAGCTGCGCCTGCTGAAGCGACACGGCCATCTCGGCGAGCTTGCGCTGGGTCAGCTGGAAGCCGGCGATCGGCTTGCCGAACTGGGTCCGGCTGGCGGCGTAGTCGAGGGTGGCGGCGAGAGCGTCGCGGGCCGCCCCGGTGACGCCCCATACGATGCCGAAGCGTGCCTCGGTCAGGCAGCCGAGCGGCCCCTTGAGGCCGCGCGCGCCGGGTAGCTCGGCCGTGGCGGGCAGCCGGACCTCATCCATGACGAGCTCGCTGGTGATCGAGGCGCGGAGCGAGATCTTGTGGTGCACGTCGTGCGCGGTGAAGCCCGGGGCGCCACGCTCGACGAGGAAGCCACGGACCCCCTCGTCGGTGCGGGCCCACACCACGGACACGTCGGCGATCGAACCGTTGGTGATCCACATCTTCGCACCGCTGATCACCCAGTCGGCTCCGTCGCGCCGGGCCCGGGTGCGCATCGACCCAGGATCGGAGCCGGAGTCCGGCTCGGTGAGGGCGAAGCAGCCGATCGCGGTGCCCTTCGCCATCTCGGGCAGCCAGCGCTGCTTCTGCTCCTCGCTGCCGTACGCGTAGATCGCATACATGGCCAGCGAGCCCTGCACGCTGACCAGCGACCGCAGCCCGGAATCGACCGCTTCGACCTCTGCACAGACCAGCCCGTACTGGGACGGCGCGGCGCCCTGGCAGCCGTAGCCGGTCAGGTGCATGCCGAGCACGCCGAGGGCACCGAACTCCTGCGCCAGCTCGCGGGCCGGGACGGTGCCGCTCTCGAACCACTCGCGGATGTTGGGCCGCAGCCGGTCGTCGGCGAACTTGCGGATCGTGTCGCGCAGCAGCCGGTCTTCGTCGGTCAGCTCGTCGTCGAGGTCGAGCAGGTCGAGGCGGTCCAATGCATCCGTCATGTCCCGGAGATTACGCGCGACGGATACCCTGCGGGACGTGCCTCAGCAGCCGCCGCCGCTCCGCTTCGACCCGATCGACCGCGCCGGTGACCTCTGGGAAAGCCACTGGCCGGACGAGCAGGCCGAGGTCTACGCCTCTATGCGGGCCGTGACCTCGATCATGCGCGCGCAACAGATCCTGATCGCCGAGCTGGACGCCATGCTCCGGCCGTACGGCATCACGTTCAGCCGTTACGAGGCGCTGGTCCTGCTGGCGTACTCGCGCGCGGGCTCGCTGCCGCTGTCCAAGATCGGCGAGCGGCTGCAGGTGCACGCAACGTCAGTGACGAACGTGATCGACCGGCTGGAGGGTGCGGGCCTGGTGCGCCGCGAACCCAATCCGCGCGACGGGCGCGGCACGCTGGCTGTGATCACCGACGCCGGTCGTGAGGTCGCGCAGAAGGCGACGGCCGAGTTCAATGCGGCCCGGTTCGGCATGGATTCGCTCGGGTTGGACGACCTGCGTCGGGTGTTCACCATCCTGCGGCGGCTGAGGCGTGACGCCGACGACTTCGTCGAGGAGTGATCGCGGCGGATAGCCTGCGGCCACGCTGATTCGCATCGTGATCGGAGCGCGCCGTGTGGCACGACATGTTCGCCCAGCAGATCCCGTTCGCCGAGAAGATCGTCCGGACGGTGCTCGTCTACATCCTGATCGCGCTCCTGCTCCGTGCGACGGGCAAGCGCGGCCTGGCCGGTCTGAACAGCCTGGACATCGTCGTCATGGTGCTGCTGTCGAACGTGGTCCAGAACGCGATCATCGGCAACGACAACAGCCTGACGGGCGGCGCGATCGGCGCTGTGACTCTGGTGGCCGTCAATTCCGTGGTCAACCGCGTCGCCATACGCAGCGACCTGGCGTCGCGGATCTTCGACGGCACCGACACGGTCGTGATCGAGTCGGGCGACATCGTGCAGCGCGCCGCCCGCCGTATCGGGCTGCGCCGCCTCGAGCTCGACCACGCCGTCCGGCTGCAGAACGGCGACGACATCCGCCAGGTCGAGACCGGCGTGCTGGACGCGGGTGGCCAGTTCGTCCTGACCCTGAAGGCGGCTGAGCAGGGAGCGACGAAGGGCGATGTCGAGGCGCTGCGGGCCCAGCTCAACCGCATCGAGGCGCTCGTCACAGGTCGATCCAGTAGCATTTAGTAGGACGTCCAAGTAAATTTGACGAATGGACGCTGAGGACATCACCGAAGGCCGCGCGCGCTGGCAGGCCAAGTACGAGGCCGCCGCGAAGGCCGACCGTGACTACACCACGCTGTCCGGCATGGAGGTCGAGCCGCTGTACGGCCCGACCGGTCCGGACGACCGGATGGAGCGCATCGGCTGGCCGGGGGAGTACCCGTTCACCCGCGGCATCCATCCGACCGGATTCCGCGGCAAGCCCTGGACCATCCGGCAGTTCGCCGGGTTCGGCAACGCGAAGCAGACCAACGAGCGCTACAAGATGATCCTGGCCGAGGGCGGCGGCGGGCTGTCTGTCGCGTTCGACATGCCGACCCTGATGGGCCGCGATTCCGACGACGAGCGCGCGGTCGGCGAGGTCGGGCACTGCGGCGTGGCGATCGACTCCGCGGCGGACATGGACATCCTCTTCGACGGAATCGACCTCGCCGCGACCACCACATCCATGACGATCTCCGGTCCGGCCGTCCCGGTGTTCTGCATGTACGTCGTCGCTGCCGAGCGGCAAGGCGCCGACGTCAGCAAGCTCAACGGCACCCTGCAGACCGACATCTTCAAGGAGTACATCGCGCAGAAGGAGTGGATCTATCCTCCGGAGCCGCACCTCAAGCTGATCGGCGACCTCATGGAGTACGTGGCGCGCGAGATCCCGGCCTACAAGCCGCTGTCGGTCTCGGGCTACCACATCCGCGAGGCCGGCGCGACGGCCGCGCAAGAACTCGCGTTCACTCTCGCCGACGGCTTCGGCTACGTCGAGCTGGGGCTGTCGCGCGGGCTCGACGTGGAGCAGTTCGCGCCCGGCCTGTCGTTCTTCTTCGACGCGCACATCGACTTCTTCGAGGAGATTGCCAAGCTGCGGGCGGCCCGCCGCATCTGGGCGCGGTGGCTACGCGACGTCTACGGCGCACGGACCGACAAGGCGCTGTCGCTGCGCTTCCACACCCAGACGGCCGGCGTCTCGCTCACCGCACAGCAGCCCGACAACAACATCGTG
>JAODNL010000304.1 GCA_025465405.1 Pseudonocardiales bacterium
CCCGGACAGGTCCAGATCCCCCCTGCCCCCCATCAATCGAAACCAATCATCGAGGACGGCGGGAGCAGCGGTCGCGCCAGCCGCTACCAGTCGCGCGGCTCGGACTCCAGCATCGGTAGCAAATCCCACCTGCAGGGCTTTGCCGGCCGTGCCGAATGCACGTTGAAGCCCACCCGCACCGGGTATCGCCAGTGCCATCGCTCGGGCCAATCCGGCAACGTCCAGCCCCAGAGCGAGGCCAGCTCCTATGGCAGCCGCCGGGGCACCCGCCGTACAGGTGGTATGCCAACCCTCGGAGTAATGCGGCCACCCCAGCGCCGTTCCGATCCTCGCCATTGCGCCCGCCGCTGCGAGGTATTCCCGCGCGCCACCTCCGACCGACAGCGTCGCGTTGACGCACACGACACTCACATGGGAACTCGACGGCAAGTGCACATCGTCGAAATCCAACGCGTGCCCGATCGCAGCCCAACGCAGGGGTTCCGGGAGACCCGTCGTCATCTGTACGACAGGCTCGTCGGACGCCGCCAACGCCACCGCGACGGTGTCGACCAGCGCCCTTTGCGCAAGCTCGATGTCGCAGTCGTCCGGGCGTAGTTGGAAGGCCCAATCGGCGATATCCGCGATCACGCGCTCAGGTCCGAGTGTTGCGCGCGAGCGGCCCGCGCCATCGTGCTACGCGCACGATCCGACCATCGTGCCCGAAGCCCAGTTCGGCGACTGTCCATCTACACCACCGTCCCATCTACATCACCGTCCTTCGTCGTGCCGTGTTTCGGAATGCAGCGCGATCCACCGGTACGGCTTTATGTCGACACCTGGTAGGCCTGCGATCCGCTGGGGCGACCGGACTGTGCCGCGGACCACTCGACTGGGGTGCCGGCGGAGAAATCATGCACTGGCAAGAATGCGGCGCCACTCGAACTTGGCCTGGTTCAGAACGCGCCGATAGGCGCCAACGGTTAAGAAATTTTCGTTCGCTTAGCGGATGAACCGGGCGACAAGAGAAAGATTGTACCGGTGGATTGAACGATATCCACTATGTCATTGACCGCTGTGGCCGTATTCTCTAATCGCTGATGTGTCGATACTTTCCTGCGGCGGAACCATCCGAATGCCGCCGTCCAGACAGTGGCCGCGAGATAGGGCCTCGGATCGCTTTGTGCGTCAATGCCCAGATGTTCTCCGATCAGCTGGGTAAGGTCGACAACTATTCGCTCGCGATGAATGACGCCTTGTGCGTGCAATTCTGCTGATGACTCGCTCAGTTCGGCGCGCAGGTTCTCTAGTTCATAGTCGTAGGTTTCGGAAATGTGGAGGTTGACGGCTCGGAAGCTCTCGATCAAAGGTTCGTCGGCCGGTCTTTCGTCAAGTAATGGCCGAATCATCGCAACGTAGTTGTCCATGTCGGTGAAGAGTAGGGCCTCTTTTGAGCGAAAGTGCCGAAAGAACGTCGAGGGATCTACATCAGAACGGTTGGCGATATCGACCACCGTTACCGCGTCGAACCCGCGTTCGGCGAACAGTTCCAGCGCAGAGCGAGTGAGCGAAGATCGCGTCTGCTGCAATTTGCGCTCACGCCTGCCGATTGGCCGCTCTTCTGTCAACTCGTCCGCCGTCATCCTCTGTACCTCATGTCTCGTCCAACTTTCAGTGTGCTGGCAGTCGGCAAATCGATCCTGTCCCAAGTTGTTGCGGTCGATCACTGCGTTGTGCCGACGAGACACCGGGCGAGCGAAAGCTCGGCCCTCATTGGATCTCTCCTGCTGTCGGGCTGTCACGTTGCAACCTGCGACAGCCCGAACCGCTATGAAACCCAACTCGCCGTTCCTGCAGAGCCTCACCAGGTCACGTCACCGAGGGTGACATAAAACCACTGACCCCGCTGGACGTGGCGCCCGGGGTCTCCCTGTGTCCATGGGGCGAGTTCCCGAACAATTAACACCTTACTAGGAGGCGCAGGGGGCCCGCAAATGCAGATCGCTTGTTTTAGCTGGGTACGTCGCGCGGCGTCACCGGCTATGGGACTTCGATGCTGGCCGCACAAGCGCCTGGCCAGTGCTGGCGGCGGGTCAACCTGACTCGGCGCCGGTGTGCAGCTCCCCGCAATCACGACGGCGTGGCTGAGTACGACGCGCCAGCCTATATCGCGGCTCGAGTGCGAGGCACTTGCGATTGACTCGTATATGCGATTTACTGCTGCTACTATGAGCGACGATGTGCTGCGCAACCCCAACCACACCGGTCACCTGCTGGCTGCCGCGCTGAGGCGCCACCGAGATAAGCCGGTGCTGTTCCTCGGCGACGCCACCCTGACCGGCGGCCAGCTCGCCGACCGAACGAGCCAGTACATACAGGCCTTTGAGGCGCTCGGCGCGGGTACAGGTGCTACGGCCGCGGTGCTCTCGCTCAATCGTCCCGAGGTGCTGATGATGGCCGGGGCCAGCCAGACCCAGGGGTTCCGGCGGACACCCTTGCACCCGCTTGGCTCACTCGAAGACCACGCCTACGTACTGTCCGACGCCGAGGCCACCTCGCTGATTATCGATCCCAATCCGATGTTCGTCGAGCGCGCACGGCGCCTCGTGGACACGGTCGACTCGCTCAACCAGATCCTCACGATCGGCCCGGTGCCTGCCGAGCTCGCCGACGTCGGTGCCGACATCGCCGCAGCGGCAGCAGGCTTCAGTCCGCGCCCGCTCGTCGCTGCCGACCTGCGACCCGATCACATCATCGGCCTCGCCTATACCGGCGGAACTACTGGCAAGCCGAAGGGTGTCATCGGCACGGCGGGGGAAGCGGCGACCATGACCGCCATCCAGCTCGCCGATTGGGAGTGGCCGGCCAGCCCACGGTTCCTGATGTGCACGCCACTGTCGCATGCCGGCGGGACGTTCTTTACACCCGTCGTCGTGAAGGGCGGCGAGATGATCGTGCTGAGCAAGTTCGACCCGGCCGAGGTGCTAAAAACCATTGAGGAGCAGCGCATCACGGCGACGATGCTGGTCCCGTCCATGCTGTACGCGCTGCTTGACCACCCCGACTCCCGGACCCGTGACCTGTCATCGCTGGAAACCGTCTACTACGGCGCCTCGGCCATAAATCCGGTGCGTCTGACCGAGGCGATCGAGCGGTTCGGCCCGATCTTCGCGCAGTACTACGGGCAGTCCGAGGCGCCGATGGCCATCACCTATCTGGCCAAGGCCGACCACGACGAGAAGCGGCTGGCTTCGTGTGGGCGACCCACGCTGTTCGCACGGTGTGCGCTGCTCGGCGATGACGACAAGCCGGTGCCGCGGGGCGAGCCCGGTGAGATCTGTGTCAGCGGACCGCTGCTGGCCGGCGGCTACTGGAACCTGCCCGAGGCCACCGCCGAGACTTTCAGGGACGGCTGGCTGCGCACCGGTGACATGGCCCGCGAGGACGAGGACGGCTTCTGGTTCATCGTCGACCGCGTGAAGGACATGATCGTCACCGGCGGCTTCAACGTGTTCCCGAGGGAGGTCGAGGACGTGGTGGCCGAGCATCCCGCGATC
>JAODNL010000360.1 GCA_025465405.1 Pseudonocardiales bacterium
TGTCGACGGATGCCCAGAGCAACTGCCCCGCGGCGAGCTCGTCCGCGCCGGCCGCCCCGATGTCGTCTGCGGATGCGATCTCAGCGGACGACAGCGGCGCGCCGAAACAGTCCGAACTGAAGCACGCGCCCGAGCGGGTGTCGTAGAAGCCGACGGTGGCCGGGTTGTCGAACAGCGGTGGGCGGAACGCCAGCAGGCTGCGGTCGCCGACGTCGAGCGCTTCGCCGGGATTGAGGAAGTACAGCCGTGGCATCGGCAGCGGGCGCTCCGTGGACATGATGCCGGCGCCGGCGAAGGTGGTGACCAGGCGCGCATTAGGTGCCGCGTCGAGCAGCTCGAACAGTGCGCCCGTGTGGTCGCGGTCCGGATGGGTCAGCCAGATCCACTGGACGTCGGCTGGATCGATCACCGAGCCGAGGGCGTCGAGGAACCCGCGGTCGGGCAATCCCAGGCCGGTGTCGACGACGACCGGTTGCGCGGCATGCAGGACGAACGCGTTGACGGGCAGGAAGCCCAGACCAGGCACTTCCAGGTAGTCGTTGAGGACGGTGACATCGTCATTCACCTTGATCGTCTTCATCAGAACGGTACCCCCGTGTTCAGTAGCCCTTCGGCCGGCTGACGGCCAGAGATCATGCGGCAGAAAATTGCGACATCGAGCTCCAGGTTCGGGCCGTCCCTTCCGACCGTCCAGGAGCCACCGGCCGGCCCGGAGAGCCGCAGCGTGAACGGCCGGCCGTGGCGTCTCGCCCACTCGTTGACGAGGTCGTCGACGATCACGCCGTCGTGGTCGGCATCTAGTACATGTGGCACGCCGGTCGCTTCGGCGATGTCGAAGCGATGCATCCACGGATCGCGCGTGAGAATGACGTCGACGAGGTAGCCGATCGTCCACACCTCGTCGCGGCCGTCGACCGCCTGGGGCTGCGGGAGCCGTCGACGGCGGATGAAGCCGGGCGTGCGGCGACGTCCCGTCGCGGCCTTCGGTCCGATGGCCTCATAGTGCCGGACGATCTCGGCTGGTGTCAGGCCGGCTCGTTCCTCGACCTGCACGGCGGTGAGCGCGTCGATGAACAGCCCGCCGCGCCGTCCGGCCATCCTCATCTGCCGGCGCTGCTCTCGAATCGAGGCTGCCATCTCGGCCATGCCGAGCAGGTGCGCCGCCATCGCGCGAACGTCCCAGCCGGAGCAGTTCGTGGGCTTGCTCCAGTCGCCGGCTTGCAGTGACCGGAGCAGTTCGGCGAACCGCTGGTATTCCGTCGCGGCCAGGCGCATCGCGGTCGCGCGTTCGAGCGCCGAGGTCCACGGTGTGGCCGCCGCCGGCGTTGTCATGATCATCGCTTTCTCCTCAATCGCGGGCCGGGCAAGCCGACCTCGTCGGCGAACATGTCGATCGCACGCGGCAGCTGGGTGATCCAGCGATCTCCACCCGCATCGTTGGCGAACTGGCTGTCGATGAGGCCGCCGACGATCGCGATGCACAGATCGAGGTCTGCCTGAGCATGGATGCCGAGGCCGGCGAGCCGCTTCTTGAACAGCGCCAGCACCGCGACCGAGGGGGCGTAGGACTCGGCGCTCGGCTCGAAGTCGGCCATCATGCGCTGGTTCATCAGCTGGAACCGCGCGTGATCTTCGATCGCGAAGTCGACGAAACTCTGCTGCATGAAGAGCAATGCTTTGCGGGGAGCCTTGGGGATTTCGGCTTCGAAGGCTTCGCAGATCCGCAGGTAGTCGGCCCACGCTTCGCCGAACATCGTGTCGTAGATCGCGTTCTTGGATTCGAAGTGCGTGTAGAGCGACGGCGATTGCATGCCGACTCGAGCGGCAACCTCCCGCAGCGTGACCGCTCCGAGCCCGTGCTCACGGGCGATCTGCCAGGCGGCGTCGACGATCTCCCGCCTGGTCGCCTCACGGCGTTCGGCCTGCCTATCACGCTTAGGTAAAGCGGTCATGGTTAGGCAGAGTGCGCTCCAACGTGTTCGGCTGTCAAGTGCCGTGGCACGCAGACGACGACGTCCACGGGTGACCCGCCGCCGCAGTCTGGACCAGATCAAGAAAAAGTGTCGTACCCGGATGCGAGGATGAAGCTGTGAGTTTTCGGTCGGGCTTCTGCAGCTTCGTCGGCCGTCCCAATGCCGGGAAGTCGACGCTCACGAACGCACTCGTCGGCAGCAAGATAGTGATCACCAGCGCGAAGCCGCAGACCACCCGGCACGCCGTCCGCGGCATCGTCACCCGTCCCGGCGCGCAGCTGGTCCTCGTCGACACGCCTGGCCTGCACCGGCCACGGACCCTGCTCGGCCAGCGGCTCAACGACGTCGTCCGCAACGCCCTGGCCGACGTCGACGTCGTCGGTTTCTGCGTGCCGGCCGATCAGAAGATCGGCCCGGGAGACCGGTTCATCGCCGCGGAGTTGGCAGAGCTTCGGGCGCCCGTCGTCGCGATCGTCACCAAGACCGATGCGGCCTCGCGCGATCAGGTCGCGGCGCAGCTGGCCGCCGTCGCGGAGCTCGGCGACTTTGTCGACATCGTCCCGGTGTCGGCCACCGCGGGCACCCAGGTGGACCTGCTTACGGACCTGCTGATCGGCCACCTGCCCGAAGGTCCGCAGCTGTATCCCGACGACGTCATCACCGACAACGACACCGATACGCGCATTGCCGAGTTGATCCGCGAGGCCGCGCTCGAGGGTGTCCGTGACGAGCTGCCGCACTCGATCGCCGTCACCGTGCAGGAGATGGGGCCGCGCGAGGCTCGCCCCGACATCACCAACGTGTTCGCGACGATCCACCTCGAGCGCTCCAGCCAGAAGGGCATCGTGATCGGGGCGAAGGGTGCCCGGCTCAAGCAGATCGGCACGACGGCGCGCGCTGGGATCGAGCAGCTGCTCGGTACCCGGGTGCATCTCGACCTGCACGTCGCCGTCGAAGCGGACTGGCAGCGCGATCCCAAGAAGCTGGATCGGCTGGGTTTCTGACGTGCTCAAGACCTATCGCGCCGTCTTCGAGCTGCCCGGAACCGTCGCCTTCTCGGCCGCCAGCTTCCTCATGCGGTTCTCGATCTCGGTCTATCCGATCGGCCTGGTGCTGCTGGTCTCCACGCGGACCGGGCACTACGCGTTCGCGGGTGTGCTGAGCGGCATCTACGTGTTCGCGAACGGCGTCGGCAACCCGGTCCTGGCGCGGCTGGTGGATCGTCACGGCCAGAGCCGCGTCCTGCTGCCCGCGTCGGCCGTGCACCTCGCCGGTGTCGTGGCGATCATCGTGCTGGTGCGGGCGCACGCCCCGGACTGGACCCTCATCCCGCCGACGGTGGTATTCGGCTTCTCCTACCTGGCCGTCGGCTCGCTGGTGCGCGCGCGATGGTCGTTCGTGCTGGCCGGGCGTCCGGAGCTGGGTACTGCCTACTCGCTCGAGTCCACCTTGGACGAGTTGATCTTCACCGTCGGGCCGCTCCTGGCAACCGTGATCGCCACCCAGCTCGACCCGGTGCTGGTGTTCGTCGTCGGTGGCGTGCTCGTGGCCGCAGGCACCGTCTGGCTGCGGATGCAGCGCGGCACCGAGCCTCCGGCGCAGGCGGCCGGCGCCCCGCGGCATGTTTCGGCACTTCGGTACAAGGGGATGGTGCTGCTCACCCTCGCCGCTGCCGGCATGGGTGCGGTGTTCGCCAGCGCCGAGGTGACGATGATCGCGTTCTGCGGCCAGCACGGCTCGACCGGCTCGGCGGGACTCGTGCTCGCGTGTTTCGCATTCGGAAGTGGAGTGGCCGGCTTCGTATACGGCTCGCGACACCGCACCGGTGACGTGCTGCGGCGCTTCCGCCGCCAGGCGCTCATCTTCGCCGTCCTCCCACTGCTCTTTCTCGCCGCGGTGAACATCCCGGTCGTGGCATTGCTCGCTTTCGTCGTGGGCCTCGGCATTGCGCCGATGCTGATCACGTCGTTCGGGCTGATCGAGGGTGTCGTTCCCGCGGCCGCGTTGACGGAGGGCATGGCCTGGCTCACCACCGGCCTGAGCATCGGCTACGGACTCGCGGCCGCGATCGTCGGGCGGCTCGCCGACGTCCACGGCGCGCGGTCCGCGTTCTCGGTGACGATCGCGGCCGGCCTTCTCGTCGGGGCGATGGCGTTGGTGCTGTTCCAGCGCCTCAGCGATCGAGCGTCCGCGTCGCAACCGGTCGCGGTGGCCTGACGGTGGGACGATCGACCCATGCCGCTCTACCGTGACGAGGCGGTCGTCCTGCGGGTGCACAAGCTCGGCGAGGCCGACCGCATCGTCACGCTGCTGACCCGCCGACATGGCCGGGTCCGCGCGGTGGGCAAGGGGGTTCGCCGGACCACGTCGCGGTTCGGGGCGCGACTGGAACCCGGCAGCCACATCGACGTGCAGCTGCACACCAGGCTGGCCGAGGGGCAGCAGGGACCGGGCGGCCAGCGTGGCCTGGACCTGGTCACCCAGACCGAGTCGCTGGGCGCCTACGGCGCGCAGCTTGCCACCGACTACACCCGCTGGACGGCGGTGTCGGCGATCTGTGAGACCGCGGAACGCCTGACCGAGGAGGGCGAGCCCGCGCTGCGCCTCTTCCTGCTCCTCGTCGGCGCGCTGCGGGCCCTCGTCGAGGGAACCCACCCGTCCGGCTTGGTGCTCGACGCGTTCCTGATCCGGGCCATGTCCAACGCCGGCTGGGAGCCCGCACTGACCGAGTGCGCGAAGTGCTCCGCGCCCGGACCGCACACGGCCTTCAACGTCGCCGCGGGTGGCGCTGTCTGCGAGAACTGCCGCCCCACCGGATCGGCTCGCCCGCAGCGCGATTCCGTCGACCTGATGGCCGCCCTGCTGCACGGGGACTGGGCCCGCGCCGACGGCAGCGACGACACCTCGCGCCGCGAGGCCAGCGGCCTGGTCGCCGCGCATCTGCAGTGGCACCTCGAGCGCGGGTTGCGCTCGCTTCCGTTCGTCGATCGCGTCTGAGCGCGCTCGGTACGGTGTTCGAGTGACTTCGTCGACGGCCGCACCTCGTGGTCGTCGACGCACCGCTGACAGCCCGTGGCCCGACCCGCCGGCCCATCCGTCCGGAACCCGGCCGCCGGCAATCCCCGCCGAGCTGGTGCCGAAGCACGTCGCGATCGTGATGGACGGCAACGGACGATGGGCCCATGCTCGGGGCCTGTCCCGCACCGAGGGCCACCGTGCCGGCGAGGCGTCGCTGATGGACGTGCTGCACGGCGCGATCGAGCTGGGTGTGTCGACGGTGTCCGCGTACGCGTTCTCCACCGAGAACTGGCGCCGCTCACCGGAAGAGGTTCGCTTTCTGATGGGCTTCAACAAGGACGTCATCCGCCGGCGCCGCGACGAGCTGGCGGCGCTGGGCGTCCGGATCCGCTGGGCCGGCCGTCGACCGAGACTGTGGCGCAGCGTGATCGACCAGCTCGAGGACGCCGAGCAGTACACCCGCGACAACGACCGGCTCACGCTGCAGTTCTGCGTCAACTACGGCGGCCGAGCCGAGCTCGTCGACGCGACCCGAGCGATCGCGCGGGAGGTGGCGGCCGGACAGATCAATCCGGCCAAGATCGACGAGCGCACGATCGCGGCGCATCTCGACGAGCCGGGGCTCCCCGACGTCGACCTGTTCATCCGCACCTCCGGCGAGCAGCGCACGTCGAACTTCCTGCTGTGGCAGTCCGCTTACGCGGAGCTGGTCTTCACCGACACGCCATGGCCGGAGTTCGACCGGCGGCACCTGTGGGCCGCGTGCCTGGCGTTCGCAAAGCGCGACCGGCGCTTCGGCGCGGCCGGTCCGGTCGATCCCGGCGGCGCGATCCTGGATGCCGGCGACCGGACGTGAGCGGGATGCGGCGCGCGGCCGGTGGATAGGCTGGACAGACCTGCGCCGACCGCCAGCCGGATGGAGAATCCCGCGTGCCCACCGATCGCAACGATGCCGTCGTCAACCTGAGCAAGCGACGCGGTTTCGTCTTCCCGTCCAGCGAGATCTACGGCGGCAGCCGGTCGGCCTGGGATTACGGACCGCTCGGCGTCGAGCTCAAGGAGAACGTCCGCCGGCAGTGGTGGAAAACGATGGTCACCGGCCGCGACGACATCGTCGGCCTCGACTCGGCCGTGATCCTCGCGCCTCAGGTATGGGAGGCCTCCGGTCACGTCGCGACGTTCTCCGACCCGCTGACCGAGTGCCTGAACTGTCACCACCGATTTCGCGTCGACCACCTGGAGGAGCAGTTCGAGGCGCGCAAGGGTCGCAAGCCGGAGCCGAACGACGGCGGTGTCTCGAAGGAGATCGCCTGCCCGGACTGCGGCACCCGGGGCCAGTGGACCGAGCCCAAGCAGTTCTCCGGGATGCTGCGCACCTACCTCGGCCCCGTCGAGGACGAGTCGGCATTGCACTACCTGCGTCCGGAAACCGCGCAGGGCATCTTCATCAACTTCCTCAACGTGCTGAACTCCGCGCGTCGCAAGCCGCCGTTCGGCATTGCGCAGACTGGCAAGAGCTTCCGGAACGAGATCACGCCCGGCAACTTCATCTTCCGAACCCGAGAGTTCGAGCAGATGGAGATGGAGTACTTCGTGCAGCCGGGTACCGACGACGAGTGGTTCGACTACTGGCTCGAGCAGCGGTGGAACTGGTATGTCGACCTCGGCATCAACCCGGACAACCTGCGCTATTACGAGCACCCGAAGGAGAAGCTGAGCCACTACTCGAAGCGGACGATCGACATCGAATACCGCTTCCGCTTCGGCGGATCTGAATTCGCCGAGCTGGAGGGTCTGGCGAACCGGACCGATTTCGACCTGACGACCCACTCAGAGCATTCCGGTGTCGATCTCAGCTACTTCGACCAGGAGAAGAACGAGCGCTGGCGGCCCTACGTCATCGAACCGGCCGCCGGCCTGACGCGCGCGGTGCTGGCCTTCCTGCTCGACGCCTACAGCGAGGACGAGGCGCCGAACGCGAAGGGCGTGATGGAGAAGCGCACGGTGCTGCGGCTGGACAAGCGCCTCGCACCGGTCAAAGCGGCCGTGTTGCCGCTGTCCCGCAATGCGGACCTGTCGCCGAAGGCCCGAGATCTCGCGGCCGCATTGCGACGGAACTGGAACGTCGAATTCGACGACGCGCAGGCGATCGGGCGACGCTACCGCCGGCAGGACGAGATCGGCACGCCGTTCTGCGTCACCGTCGATTTCGAGACGCTCGATGATGGCGCCGTGACGATCCGCGAGCGTGATTCGATGGCGCAGGAGCGGGTCTCGCTGGATCAGGTCGAGACGTATCTGGCGGCGCGCCTCGCCGGATCGTGACGCTGACGGTCGAACGCCATCCGTACCCTGATCGCATGACCGGCACGACGCTGGCCGCGCCACTGCGGCTGTCCGAGCGCGTCGTCGCCGACCCTCCGGTCCTGCTTGCCCCCATGGCCGGAATTACGAACACCGCGTTTCGCCGGCTGTGCCGCGAGGCGATGACCGAGGTGCTGGGCGCCAACCGCGCCGGAGGGCTGTTCGTCAGCGAGATGATCACCTCGCGCGCCCTCGTCGAGCGCAATGTCAAGACCCTGCGGATGATCCGCTTCGAGCCGGACGAGCAGCCGCGCAGCATCCAGCTCTACGGCGTCGATCCCGTCACCGTCGGCGCGGCGGTGCGCATGATCGTCACCGAGGACCTGGCCGACCACGTCGACCTCAACTTCGGCTGCCCGGTGCCGAAGGTGACCCGCAAGGGCGGCGGCTCGGCCTTGCCGTGGCGCACCGGTCTGTTCCACGAGATCGTGCGAGCGGCCGTGGGCAACGCCGACGGTGTCCCGGTCACCGTCAAGATGCGCATCGGGATCGACCGGGACCACCACACGTACCGCGACGCCGCGCTGCGCGCGCAGGACGCGGGCGTTGCCCACGTCGCGCTGCACGGACGCACCGCCGCGGACTTCTACGGCGGCACGGCCGACTGGGCTCCGATCGCCGAGCTCGTGGAGCTGCTGGACATCCCGGTGCTGGGCAACGGTGACATCTGGGAGGCCGACGACGCGCTGCGCATGATCCGCGAGACCGGCTGCGCGGGCGTCGTCGTCGGCCGCGGCTGCTTGGGACGACCGTGGCTGTTCGCGGACCTGGCCGCCGCCTTCGACGGGCGGCCCGAGCGCGCGATGCCCGGGCTGGTGGCGGTCGCGCGCACCATGCGCCGGCATGCGGAGCTGCTCGCGGACTGGGTGGGGGAGGAGCGCGGCGTCACCGACTTCCGCAAGCACGTCGCCTGGTACCTCAAGGGGTTCGCGGTCGGCAGCGACCTGCGCGTTCGGCTGGCCAGCGCGTCCAGCCTCGGCAAACTGGACGATCTGCTCGCTCAGCTGGACGTCGACCAGCCGTTTCCGGCGGCCATGATCGGGCAGCCCCGCGGCCGCACCGCCGGCGCGCGGACCGTGGCGCTGCCGGCGGGCTGGCTGGCCGATCGAGAGTCACGGTCGGTCCCGATCGGCGCCGAACTTGCTCACAGCGGGGGTTGAGACCGCGCCAGCAGACCCTAGGCTGCGATAGAGCAGGTCGGTCACAGGACGGAGCGCGCGATGCCCAAGTACGTCTATGACTTCGCCGAGGGCAACAAGAGCATGAAGGATCTGCTGGGGGGCACGGGCGCCAACCTGGCGGAGATGACGAATCTGGGGCTGCCGGTACCGCCGGGCTTCACGATCACGACTGAGGCGTGCCAGGCGTACCTGAAGTCCGGCCGCGAGCCGGAGGAACTCGCCGACGAGGTGTCCGAGCACCTGGCGAAGCTCGAGCAGGCGATGGGCAAGAAGCTCGGGCAGTCGGATGACCCGTTGCTGGTGTCGGTCCGGTCGGGTGCGAAGTTCTCGATGCCCGGGATGATGGAGACCGTTCTCAACATCGGACTGAACGACCAGTCGGTGCGCGGCCTGGCGGCGCAGGCCGGCAACGAGCGGTTCGCGTTCGACTCCTACCGGCGGTTGATCCAGATGTTCGGCAAGACGGTGCTGGGCATCGACGGCGAGCATTTCGAGGACGCCCTGGACGCGGCCAAGCACGCGAAGGGCACGACGAACGACCTCGACCTCGACGCCGACGACCTCCGGCGGCTGGTGGAGACGTACAAGGAGGTCATGGTCAAGCACGCCGGCCGGGCGTTCCCGCAGGAGCCGCGCGAGCAGATGGACCTGGCCGTACGGGCGGTGTTCGACTCGTGGAACACCGAGCGGGCGGTCATCTATCGCCGTCAGGAGCGGATCCCGGCCGACCTGGGTACGGCGGTGAACATCGTCGCAATGGTCTTCGGCAACCTCGACATGGACTCCGGGACCGGCGTGGCGTTCACCCGGGACCCGGCCTCAGGCGCGCAGGGCGTGTACGGCGACTACCTGCAGAACGCGCAGGGTGAGGACGTCGTCGCGGGCATCCGCAACACGGTGCCGCTCGCGGAGCTGGAGCACCTGGACAAGAGGTCCTACGACGAGCTGATGCAGATCATGCAGACGCTCGAGGAGCACTATCGCGACCTGTGTGACATCGAGTTCACGATCGAGCGCGGCAAGTTGTGGATGCTGCAGACCCGGGTCGGCAAGCGCACCGCGGCCGCCGCGTTCCGGATCGCGACGCAGCTCGTCGACCAGGGCCTGATCGACATGGACGAGGCGGTGTCGCGCGTCACCGGCGCCCAGTTGGCGCAGCTGATGTTCCCGCGCTTCGACGACGGCGCCCAGAAGCGCAAGATCGCGACGGGATTGAACGCGTCTCCCGGCGCGGCGGTCGGCAAGGTCGTGTTCGACTCCTACACCGCGGTGAAGTGGTCGCGGTCGGGGGAGAAGGTCATCCTGGTCCGGCGCGAGACCAACCCCGATGACCTCAACGGCATGATCGCCGCGGCCGGCATCCTGACCTCGCGCGGTGGCAAGACGTCGCACGCGGCGGTCGTGGCGCGTGGCATGGGCAAGACCTGCGTCTGCGGCGTGGAGTCGCTCGA
>JAODNL010000368.1 GCA_025465405.1 Pseudonocardiales bacterium
ACGTCATCGTGATCGGCGCGTCCAACCGCGAGGACATGATCGACCCGGCGATCCTGCGGCCCGGCCGGCTCGACGTAAAGATCAAGATCGAGCGCCCGGACGCCGAGGCGGCCCGCGACATCTTCACCAAGTACATCCTGTCGACCCTGCCGATCCACACGGAGGATCTGGCTGAGCACGGCGGCAACACGGACGCGACTGTCGCGGCGATGATCCAGCACACCGTCGAGCGGATGTACTCCGAATCCGAGGAGAACCGCTTCCTGGAGGTCACCTACGCCAACGGTGACAAGGAGACGCTGTACTTCAAGGACTTCAACTCCGGCGCGATGATCCAGAACATCGTCGATCGTGGCAAGAAGATGGCGATCAAGGACCTGCTGACCACCGGACAGCGCGGGCTGCGCATGCAGCACCTGCTGGCGGCATGCGTCGATGAGTTCCGTGAGAATGAGGACCTGCCGAACACGACTAACCCCGACGACTGGGCCCGGATCTCGGGCAAGAAGGGCGAGCGGATCGTGTACATCCGCACGCTGGTGTCGGGCAGCAAGGGCAGCGACGCCGGACGTGCGATCGATACGGTCGGCAACACGGGTCAGTACCTCTGAGCCTGCTGGAGGCGCTGCTCGTCTTCCTCGCGGGCATTGCAGCCGGCACCATCAACACTGTCGTCGGCTCGGGCACCCTGATCACCTTCCCGGTGCTGCTCGGTGTCGGGCTGTCACCGATCACGGCCAACGTGTCGAACACGCTCGGCCTGGCGCCGGGATCGCTCGTCGGCGCGGTGGGCTATCGGCGCGAGCTCGCGGGCCAGCGCGACCGCGCGATCCGGCTCGGCAGCGCCGCGCTGCTCGGCGGTATCACCGGCGCGGTACTGCTGCTGGTGCTGCCGGCGAGCGCCTTCAAGACGATCGTGCCCGCGCTCATCGTGCTGGCGCTGATCCTGGTGGTGCTCGGGCCCCGGATCTCCGGCTGGTTGGCGAACACGAGGCACACAGCCACGACGTCGGTCACGCCGCTGCTGTGGCTGGTCACGTTCGCGACGGGTGTCTACGGCGGCTATTTCGGCGCGGCGCAAGGCGTGCTGCTGATGGGCCTGTTCGGGCTGTTGCTCGCGGATTCGATCCAGCGGCACAACGCACTGAAGAACGTGTTGGCCGGCCTGGTGAATGCGGTCGCCGCGGTGGTGTTCGTCATAAGCGCGCCCGAGCACGTCGACTGGGCCGCCGCCGGTCTGGTTGCGGCCGGCGCCATGCTTGGGGGCGTGCTCGGCGCCAAGGTGGGGCGCCGGCTGTCGCCGGTGGCATTGCGGGCGGTGATCGTCGTGGTCGGCATCGCGGCGATCGTCAAGCTGCTTGCATGACGCCGCGGGTCGGCGCACGCCGGTTTCCTGTGCCGGGGCGTCTCGACAGGCGGCCGAGCCGTAGCCTGATGGGGTGAGCGTCAGACGCGTGATGGGCACCGAGGTCGAGTACGGCGTCAGCCTGCCCGGCCAGCCGTCCGCGAACGCGATGCTGCTGTCCGCGCAGGTCGTGAACGCCTACGCCAGCACCCTGCCCGCGGGCCGGGCGCGGCGGGCAAGTTGGGACTTCGAGGAGGAGTCGCCGCTGCGGGACGCGCGCGGCTTCGACCTCGGTGGCAGCGGCAACGTGGCGCAGGAGTTCATCGAGGCCGAAGAGGACGCAGGGATGGCGAACGTCATCCTGCCCAACGGCGCGCGGCTCTACGTCGACCACGCGCACCCGGAGTACTCCAGCCCCGAGGTAACCAACCCGCTGGACGCGGTCCGGTGGGACAAGGCCGGTGAGCTCGTCATGCTCACGGCCGCCCGCCGGGTCGCGTCGATGCCTGGCGTGAATGCGCCGATCAACCTCTACAAGAACAACACCGACAACAAGGGCGCGTCCTACGGCGCCCACGAGAACTACCTGTGCAGCCGCAACACCCCGTTCACCGCTCTGGTGCGCCACTTGGTGCCGTTCTTCGTCACCCGGCAGGTGATGTGCGGCGCGGGCCGGGTGGGCCTCGGTCAGGACGGGCGCACTCCCGGCTTCCAGATCGCGCAACGCTCGGACTTCTTCGAGGTGGAGGTCGGCCTCGAGACCACGCTCAAACGGCCGATCGTCAACACCCGCGACGAGCCGCACGCCGACGCCGACCGGTACCGCCGGCTGCACGTGATCATCGGTGACGCGAACCTGTCCGAGATCTCCACATATCTGAAGGTCGGCACCACGGCCCTCGTCCTGGCCATGATCGAAGAGAACTTCCTCGCCGAGGATCTCGCCGTCGCGCAGCCGGTGCGGGAGTTGCACGATGTCTCCCACGACGCCGCGCTGAGCCACCGCATCCAGCTCGCCGACGGCCGCACGATCACCGCGCTGGACCTGCAGGGCGAGTATCTGGAGCGCGCGCGCAAGTTCGTCGACGACCGCTACGGCGAGGACACCGACGACCAGACCGCGGACGTATTGCTTCGATGGGAGTCAGTCCTGCAGCGGTTGGCCAGCGACCCGATGCAGCTGGCGACCGAGCTCGACTGGGTCGCGAAGCTACGGCTGCTGGAGGGCTACCGCGACCGGGACGGCCTCGACTGGGATTCGCCGCGGCTACAGCTGATCGACCTTCAGTACGCCGACGTGCGCCCCGAGAAGGGCCTTTACCACCGGCTGGTGTCACGTGGTGCGATGCAGACGCTGCTGCCGCCGGACGCGGCCGAGGCCGCGATGGACGCCGCGCCCGAGGACACCCGCGCGTACTTCCGCGGTGAGTGCCTACGGCGCTACGGATCCGCGGTGGCCGCGGCATCCTGGGACTCGGTCATCTTCGACGTGGGTCGCGAGTCCCTGGTGCGCGTGCCGATGCTCGAACCGCAACGCGGCACACGCGCGCACGTGGGGGAGTTGCTCGACCGGTGCCCGACCGCAAGTTCGCTGATCGACGCGCTGGTCGGACCGCGCTAGATCGACCGCGTCAGATCGACCGCGTCAGATCGACCGCGTCAGAACGAACGATCGCCTAGAACGCGTCGGACGCGTTCTTGTGTCCGAGCAGCAGGGCGATCGTCAGCTCGAGGCGATTGGCCACGTCCGTGGCCGACGCGCGACGGGTCACCCAGGCGACGAGGTTCGACAGCCACACATCGCTGATCACGCGCGCGATGGCCAGCTGCTCGTCGGTCGGCTCGCCCTCGGTCATCGCCCGGGCGAACATGGCATCCATCAGCCGGCCGACCGTGTCGACCTCGGCCGCGGCCGAGGCGTCGGCGAACATGAACGCACGCGTCATCGCTTCGGTGAGCTGGGGATCGCGCTGCAGGCCTTTGGTGATACGAGACAGGATGAACATCAGCCGGTCGTAGGGCGTATCACCGGGGATGGCCACCCGCTCGGTGCGGTCCTGGACCCGCTCCAGCTCACGCGCAAGGGCAGAGACGAGCAGGTGGATTTTGGACGGGAAGTACCGGTACAGGGTGCCCAGCGCGACGTCGGCCCGTTCGGCCACCGTCCGCATCTGAACCGCCTCATAGCCCCCCTTCGACGCGAGCGCGAGCGTCGCGTCGAGGATGCGCTTGCGGCGATCGCGCTGCGCGGACGAGCCGAGCTCGTCGCCCGACAACGCGGTTCCGGCGCCGCTGCCGTTGCTGCGCGTCCGTGCTGAGGCTGTCATCGGTAGTTCCTGTCGTCCGTGGGACCGGCTGTTAACACAGCGTAGCGAGTTAGCATCGAGTCTGATGGAAACCTGTTTCAGTTGTGTGACGCTGTACCGGCGATGACCGCGCATTTGACGGACAGCTACGGTCTGCACCTCAATAGAACGCGTTCTAGATTGTCTCTT